>CAMDDG010000018.1 GCA_945890895.1 Chitinophaga pinensis
CCTTATAACGCTTTTGGTCTTTTTTCTTTGATTTAGAGTAATCTTTCAAAGGCTTTTTACCAATCATATTGGTTTTTGATGGCTTAGCAGCAATAATCTGACCAGACTCATCAACACCACTAAAAATACCTGCATCTTGTCCAGCTAAATAAGCGCGTGTGTTAAAGTTATGGAAAGGATCTTGCTGTAAACTTCCATTTGCAACATCTAAACGAATGATTTTTTCACGATCCAAAATCATTTCGTTAACACGGTCAGTACGCCATTTGGCAAATTCAGTAGCTTGGTGCCAGTTTACACCAACTACTGGATAATCTTTATATGCTGGGTGGCGATAATAATATTCTACAAAAGGTTCATTGTATCCCAATTTACTTCTCCAGCAATTGGTATCCGGTAATACTTTCGTATACACCAATTCGTCTACACCTAAAGATTTTCCAGCATACGACATTTCTTTTGCACGTCCTACACCCACATTGGGATTAAAAACGCGCATCAACCAATATTCATATTCGCGATATTGCTTGTTGCTGATTTCCGTTTCATCCATGTAGAAGGAATGCACAGTTACGGTACGTTCAACATTGTTATTGTCATACTGTAAGTCTGATTCCGTGTTACCCATAACGTAGGCACCACCTTCAATCAACACCAAACCGTTTCCGGTTTCTTGTCCTTTATATTTGGGATCAGCAAATCCACCCCATTTAGGACTGTTGTACTCTTGGCCAGTAGTTAAGCTTTTGTTCTTAGGCTTACACGCTGAGAACAACAAGGCTACCGCACTTGCAGCAAGTATTACATTTGATTTCATTTTCGGAATGATAGTCATTTGTTTTGTTTTGTGTATCAGTAATAACGACAGATTTGACGTATTATTTGCAAACATAAGGAAATTTTCATAAAAACAAAAAAGGAACTTCGTTTGAAGCTCCTTTTTTTATGATCAATGTTTGTGATTTTTAAAATTCTGGACATTTCAAAGGTTTGAATGGTTTTGACCCTGGAGGTACGCACCAATCAATAGTTGCACTAACTTCATGAGAAGCTGGAATGGCGCTTCTTCCATCAGAAACAGTGAAATCATAACTATATCCAAATTTGAAACGATCTTTTCTAAAACCAACCAACATAATAATGGCATCGGATGTTTTATAATTTCCGAATGTTTGACGGAACCATAATCCTGTTACTAATGGACCTTTGTTCGCGTAAAAACCTAAGTTTAATTGAGTAAAGTTTCTCTGCATCATGAACAATGCATTTGGCGAAAAGGTATTTTCTTCAAAACGGGATTTTGACATTTTGAAAACTCCTCCAGCATGAGCGGTGTAGCGAATAGGAAGTGTTTCATCGGGATTTTCATAGAAACTCCAGTTTGGCTGGTTGATATTATGTGCCGCAAATCCCGCATAAAACTTAGAATTATAGATTATCCAACCTGCGTTAAAATTAGGGTATGTAATATTTACATTGGGTTTTTGTTCACCCGTTGGAAGAGCAAAACCTTGTGTAGGTAAAATCTGATCTCCAAACTTTAAACGATTCCAATCCAAACTCTTAAATGCTAATGATCCCTGTAATCCAAAGCGCATAAACGCTCTTTGACGACCATTGCCAATGGGAACTAAGTAACTGTATACTCCTGATATTGTGGTTGATGTTAATAATCCACTACCGGCTATATCATGAAATACCATGGCACCAACTCCACCACCTACAGATGGTATATGTTGATCCCAAGAAGCACTTACTGAACGGAAAGTACCAGGAAGACTCGGCCACTGATTTCGGTAATTTAATGCCATTCTTCCAGCAGCACCAGTTTGACATACCGCAGAGCCCGCAAGTGCAGGATTGGTGTATACCGGAGCAGCATAAAATTGGGTCAATTCAGGATCCTGTGCCTTTAAACTAACGCTTCCGGTTATCAACACTCCTAAAAGTAAGTTACGTAGTGTTATTCTCATAAGGGTTTTTTACTTGGGTAACAAATGTACGGATAAAACGATTTAAACAAAAAATTATTTTATATCTACAGACAAATAGAAGCGTCATTCCGTTGCCTCTTTGTTTTTTAATTCGCTAATTACATTTTTTACCTCCAAAGTAAAATTGTTCATCTATAGATACTTTCCTTTCTTTCTCGCTTTCAATTCATTGTTTTATTAATTTTGTTTAACAATTAATTTTGTTTAAGAAGGAAGGCGAACAATTTTAACAAGGAAGGCGAACAATGTCAGTTTTATAACATGAATATACAAGGTATAATTAGATCGTTTCAATTTAAAGTATCTTTACGGTAGAATTGAGATTGTGTTTGGTTTGATCGGATGAATAATTCAGCATTGTTTGTAATCCGTACATACAATTATAAAAGGAATTAAACGATTCAAATCCAGTACAATTCAAATACAGGGCAATAAATTAGTTCAAGTTTCGTTTCTTTGAAGTTGAGAGAATGGTTATAATTTGGGTTTTGCTTTATTTTTTTTTGGAATTTAAGGCAACAACAATTCTAAATGCGTTCTCTATGCATTTAAACGAAAACCAAATATAGAAAGTTAAGTAAAAGCAATAAATGATAAATAAACGATGAAAATGCATCGATTTCTAAAATATAGAAAATGGGCTTTTAGTTGGGTATCCATGTTAGGAATGGGTTTTTTGAACCAAACCATTCAGGCGCAGAATGTAGAAATTCAACAAACCATATTCACTACGGGTAAATGGGTAAAGTTAGAATTTAATCAATCTGAGGTCTACAAGATTACATACAATGATTTAAAATCTTGGGGTTTTAACCTTTCAAATATGGATCCTAGAGATATTCATTTCTTTGCGGTTCAGGGAAGTGAATTGAGCTTAGTGAATAAAGCTGATTTTGCGAACGGACATGCACCGGAAATTCCAATTCACATTCAAGGTGAGGATGACGGTGTTTTTGATCCCACGGATTACATACTTATATTCAAGGAGAGTATCAGAACTTGGAAATTTTCAAACAACCAATTCCGACATGCAATCCATAAATATTCAGATGTCTCTATGGGCGTTTTAGGTTGTCCTGAAAAAGGTTTTTCGCAAAATCTTTACCCAGGCAGCAGAATTAAAGCACGCAAGTTTGATTTCAACTCCTCAGCTAACTCAATTGCAAAAGTTAAATACGTACATTTTCACGATTCAAATATGGTGAATCCACAAAAAATGGGTACCATGTGGCTGGGTGAAAAACTTGGAAATGAAACGTTAAAAAGAAACTTTAATTTTACTATCCCTAGCGACATGGATTCCGTCCAAATCCGCATTGGAATTGGAGCTGCTATGATAGAAGGTTCTGGTACGTTGAAATTAACCATCAATTCAAATTCGTATAATTTGCCCCTACGAAGAATTTCTACTTCTGATGAAGCGGCATTCCTCATGGAACGATTTTACACCATTGCCAATCCAGGCAACACATTGAATGTACAATTCGAACTGAGTCGCCCCAACAGTCAATCGTTTGCTCATTTAGATTTTATTGAAATTTTTGGTGACGCTACCCCGGTTTTGAACTCCAATCGTTCCACCGTTTTTCGATTGCAACCGCAATATATAAATGTGAAATACTCCATCCCTGTAACTTCCAATAGTTCGGATTTTTCCATTTGGGATATTAGTAATCCATACAATGTGAAGAATATCGAGGGTATTCAAAAGAATCCAAATTCATTGGTATTTTCGGTTCCGGCTGACAGTGTACTATCGAGCATAGTGGTTTTTCAAACAAGCAGTTTAACGTCCCCCAAAAAGATAGGAGATATTGCTCTAAAAACGTGGGTTAAAAACTCTCAACTCAAAAATGTTTATATAGCTCCATCCGGTTTTATCAATTTTTTAAATTCTAACTTGTTGAAATCCGATGATTATGTCATTTCTTTAGATGATATTTACGATTATTACGGAGGAGGGCAAGCTGATATTCGAGCAATACGAGATTATATTAGAGATCAGCACTTTTTAAATGGTGGATTAAATAATGTGATTCTGGTAGGATCCACTTCATTTGATCCTAAAAATAGGGTAAAAAATAACACGAATTTAATTCCTATATATCACTCAAATGGACAACAAATTACTTCGGCATACTGTTTGGATGATTTCTTTGGTTATTTAAACAATGGCCAAGGTGATCCTGAAATTGGCAGAAGCTCCATGGTGGTGCCGGTAGGTCGTATTCCAGTTAGAAATATAGATGAATTAACCGGATATTGGAATAAACTAAAGCAATATGGCAATTCCAAATCATTGGGTTCTTGGAGAAATAAATTGGCGTTTGTAGCCGATGATATTGATGCTTCTTGGGAAACTGAATTCACTGTTGAATCGGAAAATTATGTAGATTATTTGAAAGATAATCATCCAACATTGAAGGTTGAACCTATCTATGCAGATGCGTTTAAACAAATTACCAATGGGAATAATGAATCGTATCCCGGTGTTACAGATGCCATCCGAAATGCTTTTGAAAAGGGAAGTCTGTTTGTTAATTATCAAGGACACGGAGGTGAAAAGGGTTGGGCACAAGAATCGTTTTTAGACGTACCCTTGGTTAAGTCGTTTAAAAATATAAATAATCAACCTATATTATTTACTGCAACCTGTGAATTCAGTCGTTACGACGATCCCGAATTGCAATCAGCAGGTGAATTAACTTTATTAAATCCCAATGGTGGAGCTATTGCACTAATGACAACAACTCGGAAAGTCTGGGTAGCCGGTAATTCGCTAATTAATGATGCTTTTTGGAAACAGTACGGCTTCCCCAAACCCAATGAACCCGTTCCAACTTTAGGTCAAATTTATCAGCGATTAAAAAATCGACCATCACCCAATTCAGAGGACAATAAATTCGCTCTTTTGGGAGATCCTTCCATGAAATTATCGTTCCCTGAACATGTAATTATAGTAGATTCAGTAAATGGAATTTCGGCCTTGGATTTCGAAGATACCATCAAAGCGTTTTCGGTTGTAACCATCAAGGGTCACATAAACGAGCGATTAAAAGGTATAATGTCTGGTTTTAATGGAATTTTAGAAGTAGAAGTGTTGGATAAGCCAGTTACACAATACACATTAAATAATGATGGCAAAATGGCCCCTTTGCCCCCCTCGGTGGAGAAAAGTTATATATTTAAAGGATCAGTTAATGTTGTCAATGGTAAATATGAATTTACGTTTTCAGTTCCCAAAGACATTGCGTACAATATTTCTCTGGGTAGAATGTTGATGTATGCACAAAATGGAGTAACTGATGCCGCTGGATATTTTAAATTCCTAATCGGTGGAAGTGAATTGGTTTCTGAAATAGATACGGTAGGACCTCAAGTGTCTTGTTTTATGCAAGATACTTTCTTTATTCAAGGTGATAATGTTTTAAAAGATGTTGATTTTGTAGCTCGGGTTTTCGATATCAATGGAATTAACTCAACCGGAGCAGGAATTGGCAGGGATTTAATGATTTTAGTTGATCCCAATTCAGAAAACGAGCAGTCGTTTGTGGTGAATGAATTTTTTACATTCGACAAGGGTTCGTATACTTCGGGTACTATTCGTTTTCCTTTAACAAATCTTTCTCCCGGAAAACATAAAATTGTTTGTACAGCTTGGGATATTTTTAATAATTCAGGTAGCGGAGAAGTTGATTTCAATGTAGTTCCTGGTAGAAAGTTGTTAATTCCTCGAAGCGGTGCGTTTCCTGTACCTTGTGTTCTCTCTGAAAAACCATTGAATGTTTGGGTAGAACATAATTTGGCTGGAGAGGATATACATGTTCAATTTGAAGTGTACAATTCTCAAGGATCTCGAGTTCATCAGGGAGAGTTCAATGAATTGATGAGTTCGTCTCGAATTCAATTTGAACCCCTTAATAATTTTAATCATTTCGGGGGAAGTACGTTCTATATAGTTAAGGTTGTTTTAAATTCAAACGACGGTTTAACTGAATCTGTTTCCGTAAAAGTTATGGTTACTCCATGACGAATTCTATAAGTTTCCGCAGGATTTGCGAAAAATGCAAATTTCAAACCAGATTAATTTTAGGGGATAAATAAAAAAAATTGTTATAAGCTCAAATCAAATCTTATTTTTGCCATGTTACCTATGCGTTATACATCAATTTTGTTAGCAGTTACTGCTTTATTAGCACAGAATAATTCTTCAGCACAGAGTACTCAAACTGTTTTGACTCCTCAGCAATTGTCGGGGCAACTTAATACTGTTACTACAATGGTGCCGTTTTTAACCATTTCTCCCGATAGTCGTTCTGCGGCAATGGGAGACTTAGGCGTTGCATTGTTTGACCCAGATGCCAACAGTGCATCTTGGAATGTTGCCAACTTGACATTCGCTCAAAACAAAACGGGCTTCAGCTTGTCATATGCACCTTGGTTGCGTCAATTGGTTGATGATGTTGGATTCTCTTATTTATCTGGTTATTCTAAAGTAGGTAAAAATGCTGCGGTATCTGGATCATTCCGTTATTTTTCCTTAGGAAATATAAACTTTACCGATTACGAAGGAAATCCAACAGGCAGTTTTAACCCGAATGAATTTGCGTTTGATATTGGTTATGCTACTCGATTTTCTGATAAATTCTCCATGGGTGTGAATTTGCGGTACATTTACTCCAATTTAATGGGATCTGGTGCACGAAGCGGTATTGACTATAACGCTGGTCAAACCATTGCCGGCGACGTTTCTTTGATGTATCGAGATGAGATTCGTATTTCAGGTCGTAAGCATAAGTTCAATGTGGGTTTAAATTTGCAGAATATAGGTGGCAAAATGACGTATTCCTCAAGAGAAAAACGAGATTTTATTCCCATTAATTTCAAATTGGGTGCAGGTTACAAATATGAAATAGACCAGCATAACGAAATAAACATATACGCTGAGTTGAATAAATTAATGGTTCCAACTCGTCCGTATTATCTGCAGAAATACGATAACTCTGGCGATTCATTAAATCCAAGTAGTGGAAAACCTGTTATCATTGGTATCGATCCGAATGTGGGTGTAGTCCAAGGAATGGTTCAATCATTCTACGACGCTCCAGGCGGATTTGCAGAAGAAATCAGAGAGTGGACTCCATCCGTAGGATTTGAGTATTTGTATCAAGAAATGTTCGCTATACGAAGTGGTGTGTTTTACGAAGCATCTACCAAAGGTGGTCGCCAGTACATGACCATGGGCTTGGGGCTTAAATTCGAGTCGTTGACTCTTAATGCAGCATACTTGGTGCCATTTGCAACCCGACATCCGTTGCAAAATCAAATGCGATTCTCACTTTTATTTGATTTAGCTGCATTGCAAGACGCAAATCCTTAAATTTGCACCATTATTATGAGTGAAGCAAGAGAAAGACTGATCAAAAAAAGAGAAGAAGCACTTTTAGGTGGCGGACAAAAGCGAATTGATGCTCAACATGCTAAAGGCAAGTTAACGGCTCGTGAAAGATTGGAAATCCTATTAGATGAAAATACATTTCAAGAAATAGGTGCTTTTGTTACTCATAGAAGTTCCGATTTCGGAATGGAGAAGCAGAAAATGCTTGGTGATGGTGTTGTTACCGGATATGGTAAAATTAACGGTAAAACGGTTTATGTTTTTTCACAAGATTTTACTGTTTTTGGTGGCTCTTTGTCAGAAACTCATGCAGAGAAAATCTGTAAGATTATGGATCTTGCCATGCAGAATGGTGCACCCGTTATTGGTTTAAATGATTCGGGTGGAGCTCGTATCCAAGAAGGGGTTGTTTCCTTGGGTGGATATGCAGATATTTTTTATAGAAATGTTCAGGCAAGTGGGGTAGTCCCTCAAATTTCTGCAATTATGGGTCCTTGTGCTGGTGGTGCGGTATACTCACCAGCTCTTACTGACTTTATATATATGGTAGAAAATACCAGTTACATGTTTGTTACTGGTCCTAACGTGGTAAAAACTGTAACCAATGAAGATGTTACCTCGGAAGAGTTAGGCGGTGCTTCTGTTCACGGTTCAAAAAGTGGTGTTGCTCACTTCACTGAGGCCAACGAAGTGATGTGCTTAAACAATATTCGTCGGTTATTTGATTATATACCATCGAATTGTGAAGAAAAACCGAACAAATCTACATACGTTATTGCAGATGAATCTCGTGTTGCACTCCAAAATATCATCCCAGACAATCCGAATCAACCCTACGATATTAAAGAAGTTATCGAAAATGTGGTAGATTCAGATTCGTTTTATGAAGTACATAAGAACTATGCGGAAAACATCGTTGTAGGTTTTGCAAAACTTGCGGGTAGAAGTATAGGTATTGTTGCCAATCAACCATCGCATTTAGCCGGTGTATTAGACGTACATTCTTCTCAAAAAGGTGCTCGATTTGTGCGTTTTTGTGATAGTTTTAATATTCCTCTTTTGGTTTTTGAAGATGTACCTGGTTTTCTTCCTGGAACAGATCAAGAATGGAATGCAATTATCACTAACGGAGCTAAATTGTTGTACGCATTTTCTGAGGCAACAGTTCCTAGAATTACAGTAATAACACGAAAAGCATACGGCGGAGCATACGATGTTATGAATTCTAAACACATCGGAGCCGACATGAATTTTGCATGGCCATCGGCGGAAATCGCAGTAATGGGGGCTAAAGGTGCCGCAGAAATCATTTTTAAGAAAGAAATCGATTCAGCTGCAGATCGTCAGTTGGCTTGGAAGGAAAAGGAAACAGAATATTCCACCATTTTTGCTAATCCATATCGAGCTGCAGAAAGGGGTTTTGTGGATGAAGTTATACTTCCGGAAGAAACTCGTTCACGATTGATTTCTGCTTTTGACATGTTAGAGAATAAAGTGGTAAATATGCCCAAAAAGAAACACGGAAATATTCCGTTATAGTATTCTCTCGATTTTTGATAAAATTGCCTGTTTTAGACTGATTTTGACTGAAATTCAATGAAAATTGAATAAAAATCACTTTTTTTTGGCCAAAATCGCCATTTTTTTAGTTTCTTTGCTGAACCAAATTTATTTAAAATGGACTTAAAAGAGATTCAAGCACTAATTAAATTCGTTTCTGTTAACGGAGTAGATGAAGTAGAAATCAATCAGGAGGGTTTTAAACTGGTTATTAAGAAAAACCCCGTACAATATACAACAGCTGCGGTTCAAACTGTAGCTATGCCTTCCGCACCTGTTGCTGCTATCCCTTCTGCTCCTGCAGCACCCTCAGCACCTGCTGCTATAACACCTGCTAAAACAGAAGATGCAGATAATCTAGTTACAATCAAATCTCCTATGGTAGGTACATTCTACAGAGCCTCAAGCCCAGAAACCCCTTCATTTGTTAATGTAGGCGACGAAGTGGCACCAGGCAAAGTAGTTTGTATCATAGAAGCTATGAAATTATTTAACGAGATTGAAAGTGAAGTTAAAGGTCGTATCGTTAAGGTTTTGGTAGATAACGCTACTCCTGTTGAATACGATCAACCACTTTTCCTTGTTGAACCTATGTAATATCATCCCCCATGTTTAAGAAAATATTAATCGCGAATCGCGGTGAAATCGCTTTGCGAATTATTCGTACTTGCAAAGAAATGGGGATTAAAACAGTAGCTGTTTATTCTACTGCTGATAAAGAAAGTCTTCATGTTCGTTTTGCGGATGAGGCCGTTTGTATCGGTCCTCCACAAAGCAGAGATTCGTATTTGAATATTCCTCGGATTTTGGCCGCAGCAGAGGTAACCAATGCTGATGCTATTCATCCGGGTTATGGATTTCTTTCAGAAAATTCTAAGTTTAGCGCACTTTGCCGCGATCATGGTATCAAATTTATCGGTGCAACACCTGAGCAAATTGATATGATGGGCGATAAGAGTAATGCAAAAGAAACCATGAAAAAAGCAGGTGTTCCTTGCATTCCTGGTTCTGATGGATTGCTCGAAAGTGTGGATCAAGCGAAACAAATTGGTAAAGAAATTGGATACCCCGTTATCATGAAAGCTACTGCTGGCGGTGGTGGACGTGGAATGCGGATCGTTTGGAATGACGATGAAATTGAAAATGCTTGGAATTCTGCTCGTCAAGAAGCCGGTGCAGCTTTTGGAAACGACGGTTTGTACATGGAAAAGTACATCGAAGAACCCAGACATATCGAAATTCAAATTGCCGGAGATCAATATGGAAAAGTTTGTCACCTTTCTGAACGCGATTGTTCTATCCAACGCCGTCACCAAAAATTAGTTGAAGAAACTCCATCTCCGTTCATGACTCCAGAGTTAAGAGAAAAGATGGGTACTGCCGCTAAAGCAGCAGCTCAAATTATCAACTATGAAGGTGTTGGTACCGTTGAGTTTCTTGTAGACAAACACCGTAATTTCTACTTTATGGAAATGAATACTCGTATTCAGGTAGAGCATCCTGTTACCGAAGAAGTAATTAATTATGATTTGGTTAAAGAACAAATTTTAATTGCTGCAGGTGTTCCCATTTCCGGAAAGGATTACGTTCCTCAAAAAGCAGCTATTGAAGTGAGAATTAACGCGGAAGACATTTATAATAATTTCCGTCCTTCTCCAGGTAAAATAACGGTTTTACACAAGCCAGGTGGTCATGGTGTTCGTGTTGACACACACATTTACGCGGGTTACACCATTCCGCCTTATTACGATTCGATGATTGCTAAATTAATTGTTTCGGCTCAAACCCGTGAAGAAGCTATTGTGAAAATGGAACGTGCTTTGAGTGAATTTGTAATTGAAGGTTTGCATACAACCATTCCATTGCATCAGCAATTAATGCGTAACGAGGATTTCCGAGCTGGAAACTTCACTACGGCTTTTATGAATACATTTGAAATAAAATAATTGGATGAGGGATTCCTTTTTGAATCCAGCTCACTTCCACTGAATTCCCAATTGAATTCAGTGGAAGTTTAAATGAATTTTAACAAAAAAGGCCGTGTAAACGGCCTTTTTTGTTAATTGAATTTTTAGATGTGTTATTCGAAGAGTATTACTCGAGATGTGTTACCCTAAATGCGTTTCTCGAAAAGTTTTTCTAGAAAAGTTTTTCTCGAAATGTAATATTCGAAATGTGTTATTTAAATCGAACTCCTTTAGCCAAGAATTTAACGGTTATAGATTGTTGATTGGGTTGACTAGAGTCGGCCGATTCTATTTCAGCGGTATCTCTGTAAAAATGTCCAGTTGCGTATAAATTCTTTTTACCTATGTTTTTTGGGACGGTAAACTGTTCATCAAAATCAACCACCAAACTAGAGTCTGCAAATTCATAAGCGAACCAACAACCTTCAGCTTGACATACATCATAAACCCTTCCAAAAACAGTAACTTCTTCGCCAAATTTTCCGTTTTTTATCTGTTCGTTATAAGCTTCTCTAACGGAGATTGCTTTTTGGGTATCCACGGGCGATCCGATCTGATTGTGTTCGGATGTACAATAATAAAAGCTTGTAATGCTGATAAGTGCTGTTGCAAATAGAATTCTGGATTTCATGGTTCAAATTTAATTAATTCTTCTAACATACGTTTCAAAGAACTAACCATTTGAGAATGTATGAATTTTTAATATGAATTCTTTTAAACATTTAATTATGTACTTAGGAAAAATACCATCAAATTATTATTTCTGGTTTTTTTGTAATACGCTTTGAAGGTTAATCTGAATCTAAATGGGATTTATATTCAGGTTTCAAGTTAAGTACTCTTAAAAATTTAAGATTCGGGATAAATTAAATAAGGTTGCCGTCTTTTTCTGAATTGTTGCAATCCGGTAATCCAAGATTTTCGAATTTCTTCGGGTGACAATCCACGTTCGATTTGTGATTGAAGCTCAACATTGCCTGCAAGTTTCGTAAAGAAGGAATTGAAAAACGGAGGTTGTTTTTCACGAACTTCAGCTGGTAGTGTTTTTAAATAGGATTGATATTCTTGGTTTAAAAAAACAAGCCATTCAATATAAACATGTTGAAAATTGACTAGATAGTCGGAAGCAAATTCAGATAAGAGTATACCATGGCAATCTTGATTCAAATACGGGGGATTCGTTGCTTTTCCTGGGATATTTATAGGTTTAAAAACATAATTTCCTGAGTTTAACCAAGGCGCACCAAAACACTCAAAGGGCTTTTCTGTTCCTCTTCCCATACTCATTACAGTTCCCTCGAATAGTCCTAATGAAGGATATAAAATGATGGATTCTTTTGAAGGCAAATTTGGCGAGGGAGGAATGAGTAGTGTATACTTGGAAGCACGAGTATAATTGGTAACTGAAATTACTGACATTTTTAATTTTTCACTGTTTTCTATCCATTTTTCACCTTGAATCATTTTTGCTAATTCACCTAATGTCATACCATGAACTAAAGGAATTGGGTGCAATCCTACCATGCTTTTGTAAGCGGTGTCTAATATGGGTCCATCTACATAATGAATATTGGGGTTGGGTCGATCAAGAACTATAAGTTCCTTGTTGAATTGTACGCAACTTTGCATAACGTAATGCAATGTGCTCAAATAGGTGTAAAAACGAACACCTACATCTTGTATGTCAAATACAACAATATCAATTCCTTTTAAATCATCTGCTGTTGGAGCCACATGTTTTCCATACAGACTAATTATAGGTAAGCCTGTTTTTATGTCTTTTCCAGATTTAACATGTTCACCGTTTGCAGCATCCCCTCTAAAACCATGTTCTGGAGCGAATATTTTTTTAATTTTTATACCTCGGCTTATCAACGTATCAACCAAATGTTTATTTCTGATAACAGATGTTTGATTGGCAACAATAGCCACATTCTTATTCGATAGTAAGGGAATATAGCTTTCAGTTTGGTCTGCACCCGTTTTTATCTTACCGTTTAAAAGATCTTTATGGTTTTCAATTAAAGGTTGATTTGTACCCTGAATTGAATTTAATTCGAGAAAACATCCCCCGAAAATATATATAAACCCCAAAACGAGTGTATTTTTGAAGTTAATCTTGAATTGGAAATATTTCATAGCGCTTCGATTCCTTACAAAGGAACAAAAAAGTAAGTCAAGAAGTGTATTTTTTCTTGCAATAATTTCGGTGGCCCTGAGCATTTCCGTAATGATCATAGCAATAGCAACATTAAAAGGGTTTAAAGCGGAAATTCGAAACAAAATTCACGAAATTCAAGGTGATTTTATTATCGACTCAGGGAAGAATGTTGAAAACGGAGAACCCAATCCCATTTCGAACCAAGATGTTGATGGTATTCTTAGTCATTTAAAAGTAAAGCAAGTTAAACGAGCCATACCAACTTCCGCAAAGGCCTGTATATTGAAGTCGGAAGATGAACTTGAAGGGGTGCTAGCTAAAGGAATTAACCGAAATATGGTTGAAGAGTATCTAAGTTCCTTTGTTCGTGCGAAATCACCCATCAACGAAGTAAATTGGTGCGCTATTTCAACAACTACCGCTAAACGCTTAAATATTGGATTAAATGATGAGTTTACGGCGGTTTTTTTTACCTCTGATTCTTTAGGGAATAATCGTCCCCGTGCTCGAAAATTAGTGGTTCGTATAATTTATGAAACGGGTATGGAACAAATTGACGCCAATTCAATTTGGCTGGACCATACTATAACCCAAAAATTCATGAAGGAGGGATTTCAATATACGAGCATCGAAGTATGGGAAAATTCCGAATTGTATGTTGATCAGGGTCAACTTACTGGAAATAAAATCCCAAGAAATCAATTAAAATTGTATCTGAATTCTATTTTGCCTAATCCCTATTTAAGAGTTAATTCTTTAGAAGAATACAATCGACAGATTTTTGACTGGCTGTCCATCTTAAATACGAACGTGGTAATAATATTAACGTTGATGATGCTGGTTTCTATTACATCTATGGGTACCACATTGCTGATATTCGCCATTGAAAGAACACGTTTTATAGGTTTGTTGATGTCGATGGGAGCTCGAACTACACAAATTCAATCTATTTTCGTATTTCTATCGAGTTTAATTGCAATAGGCGGAATTGCAATTGGTAATGTTTTTGCGATTTCGGTGGTTTATTTTTTTAATAAATACCAATGGATTCAACTGAATGAAGAGATATATTTTATCAAAAATGTAATTCTCCACTTGGATTTCGTTGAATTATTTTTAATAGATATAGTTTCGATTTTATTGATTTTTATCAGCTTGTTTTTACCTGCTCAATACATAAAGAAAATCAATTTGATCAAAGCAATTACATTCAAATAATTGATAGTTTGAATTTCTTAAAGAAGATATCTTTTAAATCAAAGGGATAATACGTTTTTGGTAAATTGATTTACAAGAATTACCCAATTTAAAATGCGTGGAACAATTTCCTGAATTGATCAAAAAAGTATCAGGAAGATATGGAGAAATTCACAAAAAAAAATCGACGCCTAAGCGTCGATTTTTGCATATTTTGCATTTTGTTCAATAAACTCTCTTCGCGGTGGAACTTCATCTCCCATTAGCATACTGAACACACGATCAGCTTCAGCGGCGCTATCAAGGGTAACACGTTTTAGTGTTCTTCTTGAAGGATCCATGGTAGTTTCCCATAATTGTTCTGCATTCATTTCTCCAAGACCTTTGTATCGTTGAACATTTACAGAATCCTCTTTACCTTTACCCATTAATTCTTGGATTGCCTTATCGCGTTGATCATCGTTCCAGCAGTATTTCGATTCTCTTCCTTTTTTTACTAAATACAGTGGGGGAGTTGCAATATACAAGTAACCACTTTCTACCAATTTTTTCATGTATCGGAAGAATAAAGTCAAAATCAAAGTTCTAATGTGGGATCCGTCAACGTCCGCATCCGTCATGATAACAATTTTATGATAACGTAAATTATCAAGAATCAATTCTTTAACGCCTTCTTCATTGGTGCCAATATGAACTCCTAGTGCGGTGAACATATTACGTACTTCTTCGTTATCGTAAATTTTGTGTTCGAGTGCTTTTTCAACATTCAAAATTTTACCTCTCAACGGAAGAATAGCCTGAAACTCACGATCTCTACCTTGTTTAGCCGTTCCTCCAGCAGAATCACCCTCCACTAAGAATATTTCGCAAATGGTAGGATCCGTTTTAGAACAATCTGATAGTTTACCGGGTAATCCCATTCCCGACATGGCACCTTTACGTTGAACCATTTCACGTGCTTTTCTTGCCGCAGCACGAGCTTGAGCAGCAATAATAACTTTGTCAACGATAATTCTGGCTTCTTTGGGATGTTCTTCAAGGAAATTGTCTAACATTTCCCCAACGGTTACATCCACAGCACCCATAACATCGTTGTTACCTAATTTGGTTTTAGTTTGTCCTTCGAATTGTGGTTCAGCAACTTTCACAGAAATGACACCAGTCAAACCTTCTCTGAAATCATCGCCTGAAATTTCTACTTTCACTTTTTCAAGTAGCTTTTCTCTTTCAGCATAGGCTTTTAATGTTCTAGTAAGAGCACGTCTGAAACCAGCAACGTGAGTTCCACCTTCTATGGTATTGATGTTATTAACGTAGGAATGCAAATTTTCAGCATAACCCGTATTGTATTGGAATGCAATTTCAATGGGAATACCGTGTTTATCACTTTCGCAGTAAATGGGCTCGGGAATTAGTTTTTCACGTGTTCCATCGATATAGGTAATGAATTCTTTTAAACCGCCTTCAGAAAAATAAACTTCCGTTCTCGATTGACCATCATCGTCTTTTTGACGATCATCGGTTAATGTCAAACGAATTCCTTTGTTTAAGTAAGCTAATTCTCTTAAACGATTTTGAAGTGTATCAAAATTATAGGTTTGTGTTTCTTGGAAGATGGTTTCGTCGGGCTTAAAAGTTACTTCTGTACCTCGTTGATCTGAAGTTCCAACTTCTTTCACTGAGTAAAGTGGTTTTCCAATATTGTATTCCTGTTGGAAGATTTTGCCTTCCCTGAAAACTCGAACTTGCAAATGGGAGGATAGAGCATTAACACAACTCACACCTACACCATGCAATCCACCAGAAACTTTATACGTGTCTTTATCAAACTTACCACCCGCGTGTAACACGGTCATTACCACTTCCAATGCACTTTTGTTTTCTTTGGGATGCATTCCCGTTGGAATACCACGACCATCATCCAAAACACGTATTGAGTTATCCTCTAAGATGGTAACATGAATATTTTTACAATGCCCTGCAAGGGCTTCGTCGATACTATTATCTACGACTTCATAAACCAAGTGGTGAAGACCTTTGGGTCCGACATCACCAATATACATGGCTGGGCGTTTTCTAACTGCTTCTAAACCTTCAAGAACCTGTATATTGTCGGCACCATAGTTGCTTTTATTTTCCGTGCTCATAAATTTCGCTTTATCAAAAGATTAATTGTGTAAAAATACGATTACTTTAAACACCGACCTATCAAATGGGTGCATACTTTTCCACAAAAAAGCAACGATTTTAAGAAACCAAAAAAGCAGAAATTACTTAGAATACAGAATACTGTATTTCACCCGTTGCATTCAGAAATTCAACGATGGATTTCAAGTATTTTTTTTCCTGTTCGATACTCTTAATCTGAGCATCCAAGAAACGCAATTCACGAGTATTAATTAAGAATACGGAACCATCTCCGTTGAAGAATTTTTCTTTCTCCATTTCGTATAATTCTCTGTAACCTTGAGCAATAGCGTTATACTGTTTTAATAATTCACGGTTGTTTTGAACTTGGTACTTCAGAGACTTGATTTTTAATTGTGTTTCGTTTTGTTTAAATTGGTATTCCAACTCCATTTGTTTGAAGTCGAATTTTGCCAATTTCCAATTACCCAATTCCTTCCTCAAAAACAATGGCGTTGAAAATGAAACACCAAATCGTTGATTGTTTAAGTCAAAGTTCGTCGAACCGAGTCCCGAGGATAATGTTTGAAATTTAAAGTCAAGCTTAGGTAACAAATCTTGTTGTTTTAATTTGACTTCCAACTCTTTTTGATTGACCTTGCTTTCGAGAATGTTTAAATACGGAACGTTCGAAAGCAAATCGCTCATTTTCAATGAATTTGCAAATGCACTGTCCAGAAAATTCAAACCAACGGAATTAGGTAAAGTGGAATCGCCTAATTCCAAAGGAACGTATCTTGAATTTTTTGTTGAATTATCTAAATTCCACAAGTGTTTACTCATGGTTAACCTGGATTTTAATAGATTTAATTCTTCTTGTTTTAAACGGGCTTTGAACAAGTTAAGCTGTATGGAATTCTCTAAGGTATCCATTCCATTACACCCACCTGAAAAGAATAACTCACGCAAAGCTAACTGACGCTGTGTGGTTAATGAAACACCCATTCTTAATGATTCCATTTCCTTGTATGAAATGTACCATTCAATGTAATCAGCCCAAATTTCACTCGCAGTCTGATTTAACATGAACTTTTGTTCAAACTGTGACTGCTCATTAAATAAACGAGCTTTGCGTAATTCGGTTCTTCTTTGATCGGTAATTAATCCCTTTAATACTGAAATGTTTAGTCCCACGTATTGTTGTCCACTGGTTCCTGTATTCAATTCGGGGTTGGTGAAACTTCCTTGCCATTCATCAAATCCTATTTCAGCTGAAATGGGTGAAAGAGTAGGGATGGTTAATTTACTTTCAGTTCCTTGATAATATTGTTTGCCTCCAAAGTTTTTCTCACGAGTATTTAAAACGAAATAGGGATCAAATGCCCCCTTCTTGTTCAATAAATAGGCAGAACCAATATCTGAATTCAATTTTGCGACTTCTTGCAGCGGATGCGCTTGTCGCACACGTTCTATTGCATGTAAAATGGAAAATTCCGTATTGATTTTTGAAGAATCGAAGCTACTTTGATGAAATGATGCCAATTTTCCATTGGAACTTCGAGCGAAAGAGCTTCCCTCGAAAAGAAACATGTGAATTACAGCAAAGAGCATGTAATTGCTCCAAGTCCGTTTTTTAGGTGAGGGAAATATGAATATTTTTTTGGAATATTTCATAAATTACTCGGATTTATCCTCCTTATTGGATTTGTCTAATTTTTTAGTTGGATCTAAACGATTGTTGTGATAAAAGTCAGGTGGGAAGCCATTTAACTGCCGCCATAACTCGTACCAAACAGGAACGCGTTTTAATAACATGTATCCTCTTGCACCAACACCAATTTTTAATTGTTGAGGCCAAGGTTTGTCCTTGGGATCCATTTTAACCAAAATTCGATACGTACCATTGGGCTGCAATGCATTATCAATAGCATAAATTTCACCGGGATAGGTTCCATATGAAAACTCGGGCCAACCAGAAAACACCATGGTAGGCCAACCATCAAAAACAAACCGTACAGGTGAACCAATTTCTACCAACGGCATGTCCATGGGTTTCACATAGAGTTCTACAGCTAAATTAACATTGGAAGGTACAATTGTACAAATGGATTGACCTTCTTTTACGGCTATACCAACCCCGTTCGATAAAGTTTGAGAAACTAAACCTTCTTGTGGTGCACGTATAATGTAAAATCCATTGCGTATTAGATAATTTGAATACTGATTCCTAAGCTTTGAAACTTCACTTTCTGTGTCCATTTGTGCAGATATTGCACTGTAGCGATCACCTTCGGTTTTAGCCAGTTTTTCACCATATTCAACCGCAATGTTTTGAAGTTCGATTCGTGCATTTTCAATGTTGTTTTTGGCTAAGTCGGTTTTGGCTTGTTGTATGGCCAATTTGGCTAAACTCTCTTGGTATTTTACTCGACGGTTTTCAATATCCAAAGGACTCTTGATTTGTTTTAATCCAAGTAAACTGTCGCGATCAAATTGTTGTTTTGCAATTTTAAGATTGATTTGTGCCGCTTGCAATTCAGCAAGTTCTGATCGATATTTTATGGCTTCTTGATCTAATTTTACTTTCGCTTTTTGAATGGAGAAATCACGATTTTTTTCTAATTGAATAATCTGCTTGTTTATGGCATCTACTTTAGAGGAATAAGATAGAATTGAATTTTCTTTTGCTTCAATCTGAGTAGAGGTTTGTCCCAATAAACCGGGATCTAAATATTCGCTTTTGATTTCGGAAAGCACAGCAATGGTATCACCTTCTTTTACATAATCTCCATCCTTAACATACCACTTGGTTATTTTACCGGCAATCAAAGTTTGAATTGCTTGAGGTCTTTCATTGGGGCGTAAGGTGGTAACCGCACCTGTGGATTCAATGTTTTGTGTCCAAGGATAAAATAACACTCCAAAACCCAGCAATGTAATAGAAAAGATAATACGTTGGAAGGTTTTGCCCGTCCAAGGACTGTCGGCTAAATATTTAGATTGTATCATCGATGGTGGAAATTACATTTAGTTTTTCAGCAGATATACCGCAATCGTATAAATTTTCAACGGTAAGTATTAATTTTTCTACCGCATCTAACAAAGTAATAATCAGAATTTCTGCGGCCAGAAATTGGCCTAAGGAAATCTTCTGAGTAACTAATAAGTAACTACCAATAATCAGCATAAAAGCCGTAAATATTACTTTAGTGATAATGCCTAACCAAGCCTGTCGATACAATATGCCAAAATGTTGAATTCGTGCTTCAGAATACTGATTAATGTGATGATCAATTTGGTCTTCAATTTCAGGTAGAGTTCGTCGATCTTGAACTTTAAATAACGTTCTTAACGCTTCGGCCGTTTTGAATTTGTAGTTGGATTCTGTTCTTGCCGTTTCGAAGCCTCGTTTCCAGGTAAATCTTAAAACGATTACAACTACCAACATAACCATTAATCCAAAAGTTAGGAACAGCGGATGGTAAATTGAAAGAAGTAATAATCCAAAGAATGCCTGAAGTAATTTACCGGTAAAATCAACGAGCAATTTTGACAGGCTTTTTTGTAAGGTAACTACATCCATAAAATACCCAACTCTAGCCTCTAAATTTGCTGGAACTTCTCGGGTATTTGCTTTTAGCTTAATGAGTTGATCTTTGTATTTTTCCCCAAAAAAAATGAACAATTTTCGCTGAACGCTATCCACAATGCTCAATTGTGCCAATTTGGTTAATCCTGCCAAAAGCACACAAAATGTTATGATCAATGACAACAAAAACCAACTGGTATTTAACCGCCCTGCCATTACATATCCAATGATTGTTTGAATTCCTAAAGGGATCGCAAGGCTAATCAACCCTGAAAATATAGCATATACATATAAATATTTGATGTTTCGACGTTCTTGATTAACAATATCGAATATCAACTTTAATGGCCTATTTTCAGGAACATTTACACTAGGTTGTATTGAGTTTGAATCCGTTTGCATACGTTTTGTTATATTGAACTAATGGTGCCATACATTTTACCTTCAATTATACCTTTACTATTCATAAAGAAATGTTATTTTAGTATAAAGTATTTTAAAGGAAAGTATATGGTTACTTTCAACCAACAAAAATACGGAGTAATAGTTTATTTTCCACGTCCTTGAATCATGATCAATGCCGTGTTGAACATGATTTTTATGTCCAAACCAAGCGACATATTTTCCAGATACAAGATATCGTATTTCATTCTGTCGATCATTTCTTCAACAGATTCTGCGTAGCCATATTTGATTTGCCCCCAGCTCGTAATTCCCGGTTTAACTCTATGCAATCGTTTGTAAATGGGAGCCTTGCTAACAATTTGATTAATAAAGTACTCTCTTTCTGGTCTGGGTCCAACTAAGGTCATTTGGCCAAGCAATACATTGATGAATTGGGGAAGTTCATCCAATCGAGTTTTCCTCAAAAATACACCCACAGATGTTCTTCGATCATCCGAATCAGAGCTGAGCTTAGGTCCTTCTTTTTCGGCATCCATTTTCATGCTGCGAAACTTAATGATATAAAAGGGAATACCTCTATAACCTATGCGCTCTTGTTTGAAAAATACGGGTCCAGGAGAATTGGCTTTTATGGCTATTGAAATGAGGAGAAATAATGGCGATAATATGACCAATGCAACAATGGATACGGCAATATCAATGCCTCTTTTGATGAATTTTTGCCAATAAGGCATTACTTCAAAATCGACCTCTGCCAGCATAGCACCCAAGATGTTATTCATTTTTACCATTCCCAAAACCAAATTGTAATCATTGGGTAGCATTTTTAAATGAATATCTTCATTTTGTATGGTATCAATAATGGTTGGAATTTGTTCGGATTCTTCTGGTTCATTGCATAAAATTATATCTTCAATTTCATAGCTTTGAATAAAGTGTGGGAGTTGCTTCCAATCCCCTAATATGGGAGGAAGTAATTCGTTAGAAGTGGCAGAATTTTCGCTCAAATCAATGCGAACAAATCCCACAATTTTGAAACCTTCAGGAATTTTGGAATTTTCTAATTCATTATACAGATTTTGAGCCACATCTTTTGTACCAATAAGCAGCGTATTGTAGCCCCACTTTCTACTTCGAATTTGAGAAATAGTATATGTGGAGTTGATCATTCGGAACAGGAATGTGGTGAAAAAATGAAACCCGAATAGGATTAACAGCGAAATATAATAATCGTGGTAATCCGATACACTATCGTCAAGTATCAAAGCGAAAAACAAGAATAACACACCAAAAAAGCTAGTAGCCAACGTGTTTTCCAGTTCTTTTAAACGAGAACGACGAAGAATGTGTTGATAATAACCCGTTAAGGCATAAAGAAATATCCAAAAAATAGGAATCAAAATTAAACCAAGGAATAATTTTGGATCCAAATTAATGGGAATACTGTAACCGTGTTTGGAAGCTTCAATGTAGTTTTTTCTAAATAAGAAAAGTGCTAACCAACTAATGGATGCCGCAATCCAATCAGATAAAACATGAATGAATAGACGAAGGCGACTTCTTTTTTTATTTAATCGGGAGATAGCCAATGTGTTTAATTTTGAAAGATGAAATGCAATTATTCAAGATAGGTAACCCGAATATTATCAATTTTAACGTTTAAATCGCCGCTGTATTCTGCTGGTTTATCGAAACTAAACAAAATTAAATATTCAGTATTTGCTGGCTGCCCTTGAATTTCATAAATTAAATTAGAATAGAATCGTTTCCATTGCCCTTTGGTTGGATTAGCTGTCATGTAGGGGACATAAGATTCTATGAATTTCCCCACTTGAGTTCGATCTGGTGTAAATCGTTTCAATGCCAAAGTAACTGGAACATCTGATTTAACATCAAATTCAACAAAAACTTCTCTTCCGTCGGCGGGAAGAAATTTAATTCGGTCAAATATGGCTAGATCTATGGATTTTAGTGAGTCATTTTCGAAGATAAAGGTATTGTGAAATTGATTATTATTATTGAAATATCTTCCCAAAAGACTAAAAGAATCTCTTTTTACGGATACCGTATCACCGTAATTCATTCTAAGTGGAACCAATGTAGAATTGCCCGATTCGAAGTCTTCTTGCCAAACCACTTTTGTATTGGGTCTAAAAGAAAATACGGGATAAGCAATTGTTGTTTGTTCTCTTTTTAAGTCAACTTCAATATCTAGAGGTTGAATGGTACGATACGGAATGAGGGTATTGCTATTTCCGTTATTTTTAATAAATGGTACTATATTTAATTTCGTTTTCCCTTCACCATCCACAGGAAAAGTACAAGGAATGGGAAATGTGCCAACTGTTTGTCCATTTTGATACACTTGAACGGCTTGAAAATCCTCCAAATTATTACCAAAAATCGTACTTGCGTTTACACCAATACTATCGATTTGTATGTAAGAAGGAATGAAACCCTCTTCCGTTTTACATGAAAAAAGGAAAAATGGTACAATAAAACCTGAATACAAAAGCGCCCACTTACGATTGCTCATAATGCAAAAGTACGGTTTTAAAACATATTCTACTGAAATTATCAAACCGATTGGTACCGACGTTTCACCTTTTCACTAATCCACTCACAAATGTCGGATACATCTTTCAAATGTTCCAGAGTGGAAAGTGGAGTTAAACGTTTTTCGATATTCTCGATGAAATTTTTTAATTCCATTTTTCTGGAATCGAAATGCATTACGGGTTTCTCCACAGTAACGGTGGGTAGAATATCCGTTGATTTTTCGGGGGATAAAGGTTCAATTTCCAACATCAATTGATGTGACGGATCTTGATTTTTTGTTTCCGACAATTGATTTTGTGTGAAATCTAAATGAAATAATTTCTCTTGCTGGAATATCTGGATGGAATGTGTACCTTCTTCGATGGCTCTACCTAAAGCAATTTGGCAAATGGCATCGTTATCAAATTCAATTTGAATGTTTAAAAGATCCGGATCCTTTCCAAAAAGAAACATGGGTCGGGCTGAAATACTACGGATTCCCGAATTCATTAACCGACAAACTAAATCAATTTCTTCAGCTAATTGACTGAAAATCCATTGATCAAACTGTCCGGGTTTGGGTGCAGTAGAGTATTTTTCTACTTTGACTAATCTCGGTTTCCGGATGTATTGAAATGCAGTGGTTACTAAGGGTTTTCCGTTTAATGTATTCCCAAATTGTAATACGGTTTGACTTTCTCGTCGTAGTTTTTCAAGCTCATTGATATCATAACTCGACCAGTTTCGCAATCCATCGATTAAAATGTGCTTTCCAAAACGAATCATGTGCTTCAAAACATCAATATCAATACTGTGAACTTGATTTCCCAAAATAAATAAATCACCTTGTTCAATAATCTCCATGGTTTTGATAAAATCTCCGAACATGTTGTAATTCAAGGAATCATCAGGGTCGATGTAACCTTTCACGCGGATATTTTTCATATCCGACAACATAGAAATATATTCTTCAGCAGATTTATTGGAGCCAAGAATGATTGTGTCTTTCATAGAATAAAAGTTTCCTTTTACTTTTGTACTTCACAAAAATTCAATGATTTTTTGCATCAAGAAAATTTGATTCTTAACACATTGTTAAAACCTTAAATATGGAAGATACTTACGTGCATCAAGGTAAAAGAGTAAAGCTAGTCAATGAGTTAGCCTCTAAAGGTATTATTAATAAAAGTGTGTTAGCCGCAATTAATAGAGTGCCGCGACATTGGTTTTTCCCTAAAGATTTTGAGCAATTTGCTTATCGCGATGCCGCTTTTCCTATTGGGCATGATCAAACGATTTCTCAACCATATACGGTTGCTATTCAAACACAATTAATTGATATACAAAAAGATAGTAAGGTATTGGAAGTGGGTACTGGCAGTGGTTACCAAGCGGCAGTTTTGGCTGAAATGGGAGTGAGGTTGTATAGTATTGAATACATAAAGCCATTACTCGAAAAAGCAGCGAAATTGTTGTCCAATTACAAAGATCGAGTTACATTAATTTGCGGCGATGGGAGCAAAGGGTACGCAAAATACGCACCATACGATGCAATAATAGTTACGGCAGGAGCACCAACCGTGCCTGAATCATTGATGAAACAATTAAATATCGGAGGTAAATTGGTAATTCCCGTAGGTACCTCGGTAAATGATCAAGAAATGATCCGAATTGTTCGTTTATCTGAAACCAAGTTCAAAAGAGAAAAGTTCGGATCGTTTAAGTTTGTGCCATTGGTAGGCGAGAACGGCTGGAATAATTAAATAAAATAATTAATTCATTGCGGACTCAATTTCCTCAACGGTTATGGGAAATCCTTCCATTAAATCAATTTTTTGATCTCCATTCAACCAAATATCATTCTCAATTCGGACTCCAATTCCTTCTTCTGGAATATAAATTCCAGGTTCAATGGTTAAAACTGAAAAATCGGGTATGGGTTCAAATCGGTGCATCACATCGTGAACATCCAACCCCAAATGATGGCTGGTTCCATGCATGTAATATTTCAAGAAGGCCTTAGGATTTTCTTTGATTTCTTGGGATGTTAACAATCCCAATTCAACCAATTTCTCGCTCATGTAAGCACATACTTGAGCATGATAATCGGGAATGGTTGCGCCTGGTGTTACAATGCCCTTAGCATAATCGTGAACAGATAAAACGGCATTATAAACTTCTGCTTGTCGCTTAGAGAATTTTCCGCTGGCGGGAATGCATCGCGTTAAATCGGCGTTGTAATTGGCGTATTCAGCTCCAAAGTCCATCAAAATTAAATCACCATCTTTAACCGGTTTATTATTTTCGATATAATGCAAAACACAGGCACTGGATCCCGAAGCGATGATGGGATCAAATGCAAAACCCTTACTTCGATTTCTCACAAATTCGTAAATCAACTCAGCTTCGATTTCGTATTCCATTACACCAGGTTGAATGAATTTCATCGCCCTTAATAGTCCTTTTTTAGTGATGGAAATAGCTTCTTTAAGTAAGTCAATTTCCAATTCACTTTTTTGCATCCTTAAACGCGACAATGCCCCAGCAATACGTTTGAAATTATGCGCTGGATAACGATTTTTTAATTCATGGGTTAAATCCAAGTTCGAATAATTTACTCGGCTTACAAATCGATCATTCTCATTCAAGGATACCGCAATATTTTCAGCCATGAGAATAATGGCATGAATGGTTTTCCAGAATTCATGATGCCAAAAAACAGACGAAATACCTGAAGTTTCATACACTTGTTGCGGATTCAATCGTTCTCCGTCCCAAATGGCAATCTGTTCGTTGGTCTCTTTAACGAAAACTGCTTCCCTAAACATGGGGTTTGGACAATCGGGAAACAACACTAAAATGGTATCCTCTTGATCAATCCCAGTTAAATAATACAAATCGCTGTTTTGTCGGAATGAAAAGAACGCATCTCCATTTCTGGGCACTTCATGATTGGAAGATATAATTGCAATGGTTCCTGAATCTAACTTTTCCGCTAATCTTTTTCGATTATTCACAAATAATTCACTGTTTATTTTTTGGTATTTCATGGATAAATGTTTTAAAATGGTTTGGTTTTCTGTAACTAGTTGCTATTTGCGTCCAGTCAATTTCCAATCACGAAATTATTGTTTCGGATTTGTATTATCATATTTTTGTTGAAATTTCTCGATTATATGTAATTAATGTAGGTTAAATTATGATTTCATATAGAGAAATTCTTATTTTTGGGGCAACGCGAAATTTAAAACCGCTGTCAATACTAATAAGAAATAATTTTTACTATGAATAGAATATTACCATTCATCGTTTTTGTGTTTAGTTTCCTTTCATTTGGAACGACAAAAGCATCCCACATGATGGGTGCCGACATGTCTTACACTTGTCTAGGAAACGGAAAATACAAAATCGTAGCCAAAGTGTATCGCGATTGCCGCGGTATTTCTTTCGACAATCCATCTTACGGTGCCTATGCAGGTACAAATGGCGGTAATGGATGTGGTTCGGTTTCCCTTACGGGTATGACCAGAACTGGTATTCGTGACGTTACTACGCGTTGTTCAACTGCTTCCAGTCCATGTAATCCTAAAAATACGTATGGAACAGGAAAAGGGGTAGAAGAACATACGTATGAAATGACGGTGGATTTTACAAAATCTCCGTTGTCTGGATTTGTAAATAAAAGCACTTGTTGCGAAGTGACTTTTACAATTGGTCAGTGTTGCCGTAATGGTGCAATTACAACAGGTGCTTCTGGCGATAATTTCTGGGCGACTTGTATGATCAATATTTGTAACATTCAGAAAACCACCAACAAGTGTAACAGTTCACCCTCATTAACCAACGAACCTGTGGGATTCTTATGTTGTAATACTCCTTGGTACTACAACAATGGTGCCTTGGACTCTGTAGATTTTGACTCCATCTCCTATAGATTGGTAAGAGGATTAAACGCTTTACCTAATGGTTCTGTTACTTATTCTTCACCTTTTACACAGAATTACCCAATGACACCATTCTGTGTGCCTCCAACCACCATCAAATGCGATCCTAAACCCAATTTGAATCCTCCTCGTGGTTTTTTCTTTGATACTACCAACGGTGATATCATTGTAACTCCAACAAAATGTGATGAGGTTCCAATCTTGGTAATTGAACAAACGGAATGGCGGAAAGACTCAGCTACAGGAGCGTGGATTGTTGTAGGTCGAACCCGACGAGATATGCAGATGTGGGTACTCGACGAATGCGGATATAACAAACCACCGGTAATTAATGGTCCGTTCTCATGGACAATTTGTGAAGGAGATGAAATCACCAAAAAGATAAAAATTACCGACGAAACCTTTACTCCGAACCAAACCATTCCCGATACCGTATTAGCTACTTGGAACGGTGGTATCCCTGGTGCAACCTTCACCGTAGTTGACCCAACAAAACGCGAAAAAGAATATGAATTTAAGTGGAAAACCAAACGTGGTGATGCTTCAGACGTATCTTATTCGTTTACAGTTAGAGCTACAGACCAACACTGTACCCCTCCAATGATTTCTATTCGAAGCTTTAAAGTGAAGGTAAATCCAAGAGCTGAGGCTGTTCGAGATTTTGATACTTTGAAGTGCGGAAAATTTGCAATGACTTCCGTTTTACCTGTTAATTTTATTGGAAAGGCCACTTATCAATGGAGTGTTAGAGACTCATTAGGTAAAAAAGAATTGTTCTTTTCTACCAAGAAATCCGACACCATGACTTTCTACAAAGGCGGTAAGTATATTTTTGTTCATACAATTAACAATACGTTTAACTGTCCTACTATCTACAGAGATACTGTTATGGTTCCTGATCCACCAACAGTTATTTTGGCTACAAAAGATACTTTTGCGTGTTTTGGAACGAACATGAATTTAACACCTAATATTTTACACGGTAAATCACCATTTAAATATTATTGGACACGTTTGCAAATGGACACTATGGCTGGTAAAGTGGTATTGTCTAATGAATCTCACAGATCCGGTGATACGGCAAGCCAACTTTCTGTACCAAAAGTGGTAACTGATAGTGCAATTAGAATTCGTGTAACCGATGGAGATGGTTGTATTTTCTACGATACTGCAATGATTTTTGTCAAGCCTTTACCAATTGTGAATTTAGGGGCTGACAAGAGAATCTGTACGTATGAGAAACAATTGTTTGATGCTGAAAATGCCGATACAGTTAAATATTTGTGGAGCAACGGTGATACAACTCAGAAAATTTACCCTAATATCAAAGGTAAATACTGGGTTCGTGTTCAAGAAAAGACATTTAAGTGCATTCAGTACGATACCGTTGAATTATTTGTTAATGATACCGTGGTGGCAATTGCAGGTGCCGATCAAATTATCTGTAATGAAAAATCAACCAAAATTACCGCTCAGCATCGTCCCGTTTTTGAAACGTCAACATACGAATGGAAAAGCTTAACTGAAGGTAAAACATTAGGTAGCAATTATGAGTATTCGGTGAATCCGAAAAATGCCAACGCACCTGGTGGAAAAGCACAAACCTTCTACTACTCTGTATACGCTAAAGTAACTCAAAAAGGGTACACCTGTGAAGATTTAGATACTATGTCTATCATGGTGAATACATTACCAATTGTACGTTGGGATAAGAAGCCTCTTCCAGCTCAGTGCTACGATTATGGAGATATTGAGTTAAACAGTATGTTGAATGTAGGTAAATCCAATGGTGTACGTATTTGGAGTGGAGCTTTGTACAAGAAAGATATTTATGTAGATAGTTTTACTGCAACTCGTCATCTATTCATGACCTCCAAATTGAAAAACGAAGACCTTCAAAATGGTAAAAACTTCCAAACAAAAGTATTTGCATCCTATAAAGATACAAATGGTTGCGTAAACTTGGATTCAACGGTTCAACGTATTAACGGAAATCCGATCCTTCAATTGAAAAATACTACCTACTGCCAAGATTTAGGTGAAGTGTCTATGGACAATAACGTTATCCGTCCTATGACTAAAACAGGTATTAAATTTGATTGGAAAGTAAATCAAGTTCCCGCAGGTGTAAATTCTAGTGCCGTATTGGTAAACAATAATCCAATGGGTACTCCGGATTTCCGCTTATCGTTTGGTGATCCAACCGAAGATTTCTACATGGGATTGTACAAGTTCAGTCTTTGTATTGAAGATATCTTAACAGGATGTAGAAGTTGTGATACTACTCAGATAACTATTGTTGGTGAACCAACCGTTAAGGTAATTTCTCCTAATCCATTGTGTGTAAACTGGGATACCATAGATTTGTACGAAAATGTAACAGTAAACGGTAATGCTGGTGCTGATGGAGATGGAGGTAAATTTGAAATTGTAGAAGTAGATTATGATAGAAACCATGCAAAAGTTGGAACTAAATTGCCATTGGGTCATTTATTCCCTCCTTCATTTGGACCTGGTACTTATTATATTCGTTACTCCAATATTGGAACCGGGTGTTTGAAACAAGATAGCTTCTTTATCTATGTGAACGATACTCCTGATGCTGTATTGTTGCCACCATTGACATTGTGTGAAGGTTCTACTCCTTTAGATTTGAACACTCGTATCAACATGTCACAAACAAAACCATCTTCGGGTATAGCTGCTTGGCAGGGTCCTAATTTGACAGGTTCTAGTTTCGATCCCAAATCAACCAAAACAGCTGCAATAGAAGGTCCATACAACTTGAAGCTGGCTTATACCGATAATAATGGTTGTGCGGATACTGAAATATATGTTCTAATGGTAAGAACTAAGCCTGAGGTAAAAATCACCACTGTGAATCCTTATCCTCAGTGTGAAAACTCACCATTCCCTGTTCAGAGTGTTAGTAATTTCAATAACAAATCAATTCAATGGACCATAACCAATGGATCTGATGGAAGTATTGATCAACCTACATCCGAAAATATTGTATACACACACGGTACTCAAGATGCAGTAAACAAGAAAGCTACGTTGAAGGTATCAACAGTTCCTTTTGCTAATGATGTTTGTCCTCCAGCAGCTGATTCTATCTTGATTGTTATTCACCCATATCCACAGTTGGATGCTTTGACATCAGTGAATGGATGTATTCCATTGTCAACGAATTGGACTGTGAATGAAACAAAAGGAATACCTGCTTCTCAATTGGGCTACTTGTGGGTGTTTGGTAACGGTGATTCAAGCACATTCGCTACACCTTCAAACATTAAGTATACAAAACAAGGTAGATATGATGTGAAAGTAACCGTAACAAACAATACTCCCGATGGTGGTACTTGTGCTACTACTGTAAGCGGTCCAAATATTGTGGAAGCATATCCATTGCCAGTGGCTTACTTTGAAACAGATCCTTCCTTCACTACAACTGTAGCATTGCCTAAATTCACTATGATTAACAAAACCACTGTAGAATCTAATCCGTTTAATCCTACGTTGAGTTATGTTTGGGATTTTGGAACTGGAAATGCAAACGATACTGCAATGAGTTCTAATCCAAGATTTGCTTATTCTCGTGATACTGGGTTGTACCAAATTTCAATGGTAGCTTCTACAGACAAGGGTTGTAAAGATACCTTCGTTAGAAGAGTACACATTGGACCGGATATCATCGTTTTCATTCCAGACATCTTTACTCCTAACGTAGAAGGTCCTCAAACAAATGAAAACTTCAACGTTGTTGCAACTAACTTCAAAACCTTTAATTTGACCGTATTCAACCGTTGGGGTGAGAAGTTATTCGAAACCAATAACGTAAATGAAGGTTGGAATGGTAAAGATTTCAGAGGTGTTGAATGTCAACAAGGGGTGTATGTTTATCACGTGGTGATAACCTCCTTCGAAGACAAAGAATATGTATACGATGGAACAGTAACATTGTTGCGTTAATTCCAATAGTTGTCGTTGACACATGATAAAGAAAAAGGCTGCCCATGGGCAGCCTTTTTCGTGTTTAGCAATTTAAATTCATAATCTATTTCAGTTTAGAGCAATTTTTGAATTCAAAGTATATATCGCTAAAATTAGTGCACCTTCGTAAAGGAAAAGTAAGCAATATTAAAGCACATAGCATTTGAAAATAAACCGTATATAAAAAATTAATAAAACAGGAAACTTATTTAGAAAAAAAACTAAATCGTACTATTTAATTCTGATTTGCAGTACTCCCTGACAAAGGAATTATAAGTCCATTTGAATCAAGAAATCTGCAACCGTAAAGGTGCTACCACCTATAAAAATAACATCTGTAGGTTTAGATTCTAAAAGGGATTTTTCAAAAGCTTCTCTAACATTAGAGAAAACGTGTACTTTTTTGAATTCTTGGGTAGAAAATTCTTGGGCCAATAATTCTGACTCATATCCCCGGATTACCGATGGTTTTATCAAGTAATATTGCGACTCTTTAGGTAGAAGTTTAAGAATTTTGGAACGGTCTTTATCTTTCACCATTCCCCAAACGATTCTTAGATTAGAGGCATCTGTTATTTGTAAAAGTTGTTCTATGTTACTTTTTACGCCGTCTTCATTGTGTCCAGTATCGCAAATTACCGTTGGAGACGTTTGAATGATTTCCCATCTACCTCTCAATCCTGAGTTCTTTTTTACAGATTGTAAACCTCTGATGATACCAATTGAATCAATTTTCAAATCCAATCGAATCAACTCGCGAATGGAGTAAAGTACCGTAACGAAATTAAATTTTTGGTAGTTTCCCTTTAACTCTAATTCGCTGAATAAAGACTCTATGGAATTTTCAGTAATTATTAAATCATTCGAATTAACTGAATTAAATGATATGCTAGAATTATCTGATTCACTCGAATTTCCCGAATCATTCGAATCAACCGTATTATCAGATACATCCAATTGAGAATTTGAGATATTTGATTTTAAAAAGTCATTTAAATTTTTAGAATTCAAACTGTCTAAATTTTCAGTAATAAAAAAAGGTGCAGAATTATGCTCAGCAACTTCCTGAATTACTCTTAATGGTGCAGATTCAATAGAATGATTAACTATAACGGGAACTTTATGTTTTATAATTCCTGCTTTTTCAAACGCAATTTTTTCTAAAGTGTCTCCCAGTATATCCATATGATCGTAGCCAATAGATGTAATAATTGATAAAATGGGATCAATTATATTGGTGCTGTCTAAACGACCTCCTAAACCGACTTCAATAACTCCAATTTCAACTTTCTTGTACTTGAAATAATCAAAACACATGGCAACCGTAATTTCGAAGAATGATGGCTTGATAGTTTCTATAGATTTCTTCATTTTACCGACAAAGTCCACCACAAATTGCTCTTCCATTTCGATTCCGTTAACGCGAATGCGTTCGGTAAAGCTTTTCAAATGGGGAGATGTATACAGTCCAACTCGATAGCCGGATTCCATGAGAATAGAATTCAACATGCTCGAAGTTGAGCCTTTTCCGTTGGTGCCAGCAATATGAATCCAAGGAATACCCTTGTGGGGATTATCGAGAACTTTCAATAATGCAATAGTGTTTGTTAAATCTTTTTTATACGCATCTTTACCAATATTTTGAAACATGGGTAAACGCGAATAGAGATACTCAACGGTTTCAGTAAAATTCACAATTCGACACTAAATTTTGATATGTACAAAATCAAAAGAGCCCAGCCTCAATTATAATAGGAGTAAGGATTATTGTATACCCTCACTTTTGATATTCAATGTGATTGTTCCGGTTTCTGGACATTTGTCCCCGATTTTTTCAAATCGCGATTTGGATAAAAAGTAATTCATCACTTCGCGAGCATTAGCTAATCCACCGGTATAATTACCCGTTGGCATCATCGCTTTGATTCTTGCCACACCATTGCAGCTAACTTCAATTCGTGCTTCAATGGTTCCTGTTCCTTCTGCATTTACTTTTCTAACATCGGATAATATTTGATGGCTAGCAAATCCTTTTGCCGTAAAAAGCCCATTGCCTCGATTGTTAGTCACTCGTGTACCACCCATTCCTGTAATTCCACCGTTATTTCCTCCAGGACCAAAACCAGTGGATCCGCTTCCACCTTCAATTCCGTTGGGACTTCCTGGACCAGATTGTCCTGATTTACGACCGCTTAAATTCAATTTAGATAAACGAGAATTACTTGCTGGTGTGGATGATGCTGGTGGATCAATAGGAGGTAGAGTAGTTTCTGCAGAAGCATCACTGGTGTTAACTATCTGACCCAAACCGCCCGAAGGAGTAGGGGCTGTAGTTGTTTGGGGTTCGGAAGAACCGTTGCCACCACCTTTAGCCGGAGGTACGTCTGAAGGTCCACCATCTGTTGGTCTACCGAAGGAAACTTCTTCAACAGCACCAAAATCCAGCTGCAATTCACCTGTTTTTAACTCAAAGGGTGGATTTGGAACCACAATTTTCATAAAATACAACAAACTGACAATGATTATCGATATAATCAAACTAATAACCGCAGACAAAGAGCGTTCTTTGCTGGAAGTGGTTAAGTTTTCTTCAATAACGTAATGGCTCATACACCTAAATTTTATTTGATAAGTTTCAACTCTTGAACAGAAATCGATTGTGTTGGAATGTCTTTAATACTAACGGCAAATTCAGATGCTTCTTTTTGAGTTTTAAAACGTTTTAGAACAATTTTTATCAAACTGGATTCAGAAACATGAAAATAAGTGGCTTCCCTATGCAGCTTGTTCCATTGTCGAATTTCGATTTTAGCAGCATTTTCTGTCAAATAGGAACCGCCTACAACATAATAATTGCCTTTTTCTGTAACTATTCTAGCGCGTAACTCGTTCTCTTTCAATAATGTGTCAGAATTGTTTTTACTGGATTTCGGAGTTAGTTTTGGTTTTATCTCGATTACTCGACCCGCAACGACAATAAATCGCGATTTATTTTTTGTTGTCGATGATGTTTTGGATGCTTGTGAACCGTCTTTAGAATCCGATAAGCCATTGATTTTATTCGATTGGGTAGTATTTGAAATGGTGCTATTTTCAACCTTTTCAGAACTTACATTTTGTTTTTCGGGGGATGTTAAATCTGCCGAAATTTCATTTTGTTGTATTTTCTGAGTGTTATTCGAATGTAAATTTGGGTTGACCGTATTGTTTGAATTAAACTCGGGACTTGAAGATGCTGTTTGCGTATTATTGTTGAGAACCACAATGGTTTGAGCCCCAAAATAAAGCACAGTGGCACCTATGGCAAATGCCGCAAATGACGCTGCCATATTCCAAGCAATGCTTCTTTTGGTTTTTTTAATATGCTCAGAATTTTCATTTAAATCATGAGTTACTTCTACCAATTCGGCTTCTTCGATATCCGATTCGTGAATCGACGCGGAATCCAGTGTAGTTTCGATAACTGCGTTTGATTTTTGAGAATCTACTTTGTGATGAATTTTTGGATCCCAAATCAAAGGTTTTAATCCAAAATTATTGGGATGTAGGTTGGCTTGGGATCTTCCAACAAAAAACAATCCCGTTGTTTCATTGTAAAAGAAATTTCCCAATGGGTGAAAAGACAAATATTTTTTCTCAACCAATTTGGCTTTAGTGCTTAGTACCCAGTTGGAAATTAATGAATTGGCTTCCTTAAAAGTCAAGCCAAATTGCATCATTATGTATTGTGCTAACACTCCATCATTTTGACTTAAATCAGCATTAAATACAATTTGAGTGTGTCTTGGCTTTACCTCATGAGTAAATGGATTGAAACTCGCTTCCATTTCTTTCATGAAAAAACTACCCAAATTCTCAATTTGAACAAACTGATTTTTGCTCAATAATTCAGTTACCGATAATAATATTTGATTTTGGGCCATCATACAAATATATGAAAAAGCTTAAAATAAACCAATGCTAATACCGCCAGTTATTGTCAAGCCATAGGCTGGATAACCGTACCAAATAGGATATTTTTTATTCAATAAATTGGTGCCTTGAATCCAAATTCTTCCTTTGCCAACAAATCGATAATCTATTCGTGCGTACAAATCTGTATATCCTGGCATGTCTTTTACTTTTAAGCGATTGTTTTCGAGCACTTGATTGTATCTCTTTCCTATGCCATTTAATCCCGCCTTAATTCTTAATTCTTGAATAGGACTCCAATTTGCTTCAAGATTGTAAGTTAAACCAGGTAAATGCCACACTTGAGTTTCCGTTGCAGGGGTGTAATTGCTGAATTTTAAATGACCTCCAATTTTAAAGGTTTCACCCAATACATATTCTGCGCCTGCTCTAAAATAAACGGAATTCACATCGGAATAGACAGGACGCATTGGATTCAAACTATCCGATTTTAATTTTGATGTATCATCTGCTGAAGCAAACATCAACATATCAGCAACAGCATTTCCCCCGAAATTCATATAAAATAAAGAGTTGGATGAAATTTTACCTTTGATCCCTACGAATCCATTTAATTGTTCAAATGAATTTCGAATTGCTAGACTATCTGTGAAAAAGGGCATTTGATTATGAATTTCGCGAATACTATGTTTCTTTAGACCGCCATCAATTCCGCCGTATATTTTCATTTCTAAACCTGTAATGCCTTTTTCTATAGCTACATATGGATTGATTCTGGGTGTTAGAGCAGTGTCGAAAAATGAATTTCGATTCATACTTAAGTCAAAACCTAATTTTACATCAAGGAGGGTAGGTTTATGATAGAATTGAATTCTAGGTTTTAAATAAATGAATAATTGGTTATCGGTGGTTGCTTTGTCTAATACCGTTGGTTGTTTGAATTGGATATAATTGATTTGCGCGTCCCCGAAAAGAGAAAATTTCTTTGCTTTCGATAAAAATCCCAATTTACTTTCCGCTTCGAATTCTTCGTGTTTTAAATTGGTAGTGAACATTTGAAGCGAGTTTGCCCACTTAATTTCAGGGAATTTTCGGGATTCCAATAATTGATAATCAATATTCATTCCGAAATTTTGAGCCGTTTTCCCGTTTCGGGCAATATCCCCTAAGTTACTTACAGCTTCATTGGTAGTTGTATCTCGTGCGAATAACGTATTGAAATCGCGTTTGTAAAATAATCCGGTCGTAATTGACGAATTTTGGAAGTAACGCGAACCAGACATATCCACACGTGTATTTGCTAATTTTTGATCTAAAGTTAACTGATTGGCTTGGAAATGCTTTGCAGAAAAATTGTAAGCCCATTGGTTGCTCGGACGATTTGCTAAATACAATTCACCAATAATATGAGCGTTATTACCGCCTCCAAGTCGTAAATAATTTGCTAAATAAACGGAGTCGGACGTTTTTTCTTTAATTTTTTCGGGCTCAACATTTTGGATAAATTTGGTAGTATTCCACACAAATTCGGGAGTAGAAAAGGATAAAGTAATCTTGGGGTTTTCTGACTGAGGAACCACCGGATCAATCAAAACTCGAGACGCAGGCAACAGTCGAATATCGGTACCTGTTACCACGTCGGTGCTGCTTTTATCAAATCCTTTAGGCTTTTCCTCTTGCGCCCAAACCATTGAGTGACTCAATAGTGCTGCTGCTAAAATTGCGGTTCTCATTAAATACAAATATCGCAGCTTCTGTTTTGAGGTTATACCAAGCTTTTGAGTATGTCTACTAAATCACTCACAATGATTTAAACTTGAAAAAAGTGGTATTTTTTAAATGTTAGATTGTGAAAAATCAAAATAATCACTATCTTTGCAAACCATTTTTTCGTCATGTACGCAATAGTAGAAATCGCAGGAAGACAGTATAAGGTGCAAGAGAACTCGTTCCTTGTAGTAAACCGTTTGCAAGCCGAAGCTGGCTCTAAAATTGAATTTGATAAAGTACTTTTTATCGGTGGAAGCACTGTAAAAGTTGGTCAACCCACCGTTTCTGGTGCGAAAGTAACTTGTACTGTTGCTGAACACGGAAAAGGAGACAAAGTAATCGTATTCAAGAAGAAAAGAAGAAAAGGATACCGCGTTAAAAACGGTTTCCGTCACTCTTTGACTTGTTTAAAAATTGAAAAAATCACTGCTTAATTAATAATAAGTAAAAAACTATGGCACACAAAAAAGGAGCGGGTAGTAGTAAAAACGGCCGTGAGTCTCATAGCAAACGTCTTGGTGTAAAAATCTACGGAGGTCAAATCGTTAGAGCCGGTGGAATCATCGTGCGCCAACGTGGTACCAAACACCATGCTGATGTTAATGTAGGTGTTGGTAAAGACCACACTTTATTTGCACTATCTGATGGTACAGTTCAGTTCAGAAAAGGGAAAGATGGTAGATCTTTCGTTTCTGTAGTTGCAACTGCTTAATCATCACCTAATTTGATATTTAAGGGCTGTTGCTTTTGCAACAGCCTTTTTTTTTTGAACCTACGCTCTTTTTCTTCATCTCTTGTTAAACGTGCCCTCAATTTGTATTCATTTTAAGAATATAAATTGTGAAAATTCCACTCGTCCCCAAAACAATAAAACACCAATCAAGTTAATTCTACATATAATCGTTAAACCCAGATGAAACACGACATTAAACACCCACAAGATTCAAGAACAGAAATGAACGAATTGGTTTTACCCAATGATACCAATACACTAAATAATTTAATGGGAGGTAAACTACTCCATTGGATGGATATTTGTGCAGCTATAGCTGCTCAAAAACACAGCAATAGCATTGTAGTTACGGCTTCCGTTGATAGCGTTTCGTTTAAAGAATCCATCCGATTGGGCGATGTTGTAACTTTAACCGCTTATGTAACTCGATCATTCAACTCGTCGATGGAAGTATTTATCGAAGTTTGGGCAAACAGTATCCCAAGAGGAGAAAAAATTAAGTCCAATGAAGCCTATTACACGTTTGTAGCACTCGATAGTCGCAATCGACCCGTAAAAGTGCCCGCTTTGGAACCCCAAAATGAGATTGAACAAGAAAAATACAACGGAGCCTTAAGACGCCGACAAGTACGACTCATTTTAGCTGGTAAAATGAAACCTGAAGATGCTGTTGAATTAAAAAACCTGTTTTATTAGAACAGGTTTTTTAATTTGGCCAATAAATAATTGAAAAGTCAATTATTAACTGAGAAATCAAGCTTTTGCAATTAAATTGATTTGCTCAATTTGTAAATTCGAATGGGATGAAATTGTATGATTATTTTTTAATCAATCCAATTTCAGTTAATCGTTCTATTAAAAATTCATTGGCACTGCAATCTTCATACATTTTGGGATTTTCAGCGCTAATACATGATTCTAAACAATCTAAGCGAGTTTCAGGTCGAGGATGTAAAAAGAAAGGTATGCTAAATCGGGGTTCGTGCCATTTTTCTGGAGAAGGATTTACTACGCGATGTGTGGTGCTTTTTAGTTTATCGTTGGTTAAACGTTGCAGCATGTCGCCCACATTCACTACAATATGATCTTCGACTTCAGTAACGGGTATGAATTCACCTTTCTTATTTAGTACCTCTAATCCATCTGCACTTGCACCAACAAGTAAGGTAATCAAGTTAATATCTTCATGTTCGCCGGCTCTGATGGCATCTTTTGGATCTTGAGTTATGGGTGGATAATGAATAGCTCTTAAAATGGAATTTCCATTGAACACACGACGATCAAAATAATTTTCATCCAATCCCAAATACAAAGCAATGGCACGGAGCATTATCATTCCTGTATTTTCTAGGTGTTTATAGATTTTTTCTCCAAATTCATTAAAGTCCGGAATTTCATCAACAGTTTTATTCGGTGGGTAGGTTGGAGGATGAGCATCCGTGTGGTCAATGTATTGTCCAAAATGCCAAAATTCTTTTAAGTCACCCGCATTTCGGTCTTTAGCATGTTCTTTTCCAAAACAGGTATAGCCCCTTTGACCACCACCCAGGGTATCGTCATACTTAATTTTTATTTCTTCAGGAAGATGAAAGAAATCCTGAACAGCTTGATATAAATTCTTTAAATCTTCTTTTGGGATACCATGATTACGTATAGCTACAAATCCAATTTCTTGGTATGCATTTCCCAGTTGATCAATAAATTTGGATTTTAATTCGTGTTGCTCTGATAGGAAATCAGATAGATCTAATTTGGGTATGTGATACATACCTCAAAAGTACAAAACTCGTGGATTAAATACTATGATTTTCCTCATACAAACTTTCTTCCAAAATAATTTGAACGGAAGTTGCATGTGGGTTGATGGTAGGCTTCATTAAATCCGCCACCTTTTGGAGATCGTTAAGAAAGTCGATCCACTGTGGATTGTAATCTAAATTGCTCTTAATATGGGCAGCAATTTGATTATCACATTCGTTGTAAAAGTATGATATTAAATCAGTTTCGGTAATATTTCTGTCCATATTTTCAGCGTTAATACATCATACTAACGCTGAAATAGGATTAATATTTTATTTTAACACTACTTTTTTCCATCATTTTTCTCAAATTAATGATAGCGTAGTGCATTCGGCCAATACAGGTGTTGATATTGGTGTTGGTAATTTCTGCAATTTCTTTGAAACTAAGTTCGGCGTAGTTTCTCAAAATGAGTACTTCTTTTTGTTCTTCTGGTAATTGATGAATCCAAGATTTTAGCATGGAAATTTCGTCGGTTTCGATGTGAATTTCTTCTTGAGATTTATCAAAAATATTTAAAGTTTGAAACAAGTCCTGGCCATCAGAAGTAATTACCATGGGCAAACGCTTTTTCTGACGGATTAAATCAATGGCTAAATTTCGTGCAATTCTCAAAGCCCAAGGAAGGAATTTGTCTTCATGGTTGTATTTACCTTGACGAATTGAATGAATGGCCTTAATGAACGTTTCTTGGAAAATATCTTCCGCTAGATAATGATCATTAACGATAGCTAATACACTACTGTAAATACGTGTTTTGTGACGTTTCACAAGAGCTTCAAAAGCTGCTTGGTTTCCCTCTAAATAACGTTTAATCAAAACGCCGTCAGCAATCATGGTCTTAGTCATAATAATACCTCCTTCAAAAAAATTCTAGTAAGAAAAATTGTTGTTGTTAGGTAATATTTTGACTTATAGGCGCTTGTTTTTAATTGTTATGAAAGTGCAATATATAACATTTGATTTAAAATACAAATCAAATGAAGAGTTTTTTTAATTTATTTTTTTGGATTTCAGTCCGTTTACAAAACTTTTTCCTTCTATTTCCGATTTACCCGATAATTTCAGCCGTTTAATTTCAAGCAGATTTCCATCTTCGCAACGAAGAAAAATTGAATTGGCTAATATACGGAAGGGTGTTAAGTTAATGTCCCAATCATTTTGAATCGAAGTAGTCGCTTGATAGTCAGATTTTAAACGTTGAGTCCACTTCTCATCCCTGAGAAATTCTTGAATTTTATGATTTGGAATACCCGTTGAATTCATAATACATGGCTGAGATTCAAGTATTTTCATTTCACCCCAAGGACTCATTAACCAAGCTCCCGGATAGTTCGATAAACCTCTGATTTTATTATATACATTCAAAACGGAACTGAACTCGGTTAATTCGCAAAACTCACGCGATAATTTGGGTGCGGTTTTTATTTTGGTGAGTTCATTGGTTTCATGAGGTATTGTTTGTGGAATCAAAACAATATTATCACCGTCTTTTTCAATGCGTTTTAAACTTTTTATTACAACATTGGCACCTATAACCATCAACTTATCATGCAGTAAAGATGCATTATCGGTAGATTCAATTTCTACGGTTTCTTTTTCAATAATATCTCCGGTGTCAATTTCGTGTTTAAGGAAAAATGTGGTAACCCCCGTTTCAGATTCACCATTGATAATGGCATGCTGTATGGGTGCTGCGCCCCTATAATTTGGAAGTAAGCTCGCATGTAAGTTCATGCTGCCGAATTTCGGTGCGCTCCAAATTCGCTCGGGCAACATCCTAAATGCAATTACAACGGCTAAGTCTGCATTAATATCTTCAAATTGGGTAATAAATTCATTCGATTTCAAATTGGTCGGTTGCATAATTGGAATTCCCAATTCTCTAGCCATGACCTTTACTGCACTTTCATGTAACTTTTGTCCTCTTCCTGCTGGTTTATCGGGGGATGTTATTACTGCAACTACTTCAAATCCATTTTCAACGATTTTACGAAGTGAAAATGCAGCAAAATCAGGTGTTCCAAAAAATACAATGCGCATTCCGCAAATTTACATGAACACAATTACTATTTTTTGCAAAATATCAGAAAACTAATTCCCCGATTTGAACGTCTATAGTGTCAAAAAACATTCATATTCACGAGATTTGCACTACGAATTTGATTCGATTAGGGGAATTGTTCGTTAATGTTGTTAGATATTTGAATTTCATGAAAAATAGCCGCTTGCGTAAATTACAGAATAAGAGTTCGTTTTTTCGAACACTCTTTGCATTCTTGTTTTGCGGATGCTTTCATTTTTCAATAGTTCAGGCAATAAAAATGGAGAATGAAGGTTTTTATTTCAAAAGCGTAGAACAGACCAAATCCAATTCTCATTTCAATTCATCAAACAATTTATTGAAAAAAGTGAATCAATCTTGGGTTACAACTTCAACTACATATCCCATTTCCCAAAATTCAATAAAGCCAATTGTTTCCAACCAACCATCTCCCAGTTTTATACCCAATAAAGGACAGTTTGCTCCAGACGTAATCTCCAGATTACCACTAACCATTGGAGACGTATGGTTGACAAAATCCGGAATATGGATTACACTCTTTCCAGAGAATCAAATGGAAAAATTGCATGAGCGGGTTGATCTGCTTGATACGCTTAAAGGATGTGCAATACACATCGAAATGAAGAATGCTCAATTTAATGAACCCCAATATTTTGGCGAGGAATCTAAAGAGTATTACAATTATTTCAAAGGAAAAAATTCCAAGAACTGGAAGAGTCAGGTTAGAAAGCAATCCATTGTATATTTTAACAATGTGTACCCGGGAATAGATTTGCAATTTTATTTGATAAACAATCAAATAAAATACAATTGGATCATTCATCCCGGTGCCAATCCAAACGCAATTCAAGTGATTTATCATGGGTTGAAAAATATTTCTAAAATTCCTACTGAAGAGAATTCAATCGACCGTAAATTAACGACTAATTCTACCATTCCTGGATTAATATTGAATTCGGGGATATTAGACCTAAAAGAATCAATACCCGCGAGTTATTTGGTAGCAGTTTCAGAATTTGAAAATACCGGTTTACAATCACCTGAATATTTACGAACTCAAATTTCTGAAAATCAGATTTCCAGTAAAAATGACTATCTCATTGATTCAAACAAAATTGAGTATCGCATAGATTCAAATTTGATTTCGCGTTTTCAACAAGGTGATTCTTTTGTTTTAGTTATAGATCCGGTATTGGTTTTTAGTACATTCAGTGGTTCAGTTGCAGATAATTTTGGATGCACAGGAACTTATGATGAACATGGAAATGCTTATGCAGGAGGAACGGTATTTGATTTTGGATTACCAACCACATCCGGTGCTTATCAGGTTTCTTTTTCAGGTGGTGAGGAAGAAGAATTAGGTTACGGTGGTAGTAGGGATGTGGCCATTCTCAAATTTAGTCCCAATGGAAACAAATTATTATTTTGTACCTATTTGGGCGGGAACAGCAATGAACAGCCCCATAGTATGGTGGTGGATTCTCTATTTAACTTGTTTGTTATGGGAACAACTCGGAGCCTAGATTTTCCTGTTTCAGATAACTGCTATGACGCATTCCACAACGACAAGTACGACTTCTTCGTTACAGCTTTGGATTCAAATGGAACACAATTGTTAGGAAGCACATTTGTAGGTGGAAGTGAATTTGATGGTGTGGGTGCCGATCGTTCAGTTCGTCCGGTGGATGAATTTCCTTTATTGTATAATTATGCAGATGAGTTTAGAGGAGAAATCATTGTTGATCAAAACTACGTGTATATTGGCGGTGTAAGTTATTCCCGCAATTTTCCTGTCACTTCAGGCAATACGAACAGTTCTGACAAATCGCTCAATGGTGTTGTTTTTTGTTTGAACAAAAATATGAGTCAACTTATTTGGTCAACTCAAATTACATCCAACGATTTAGATTTTGATGCTATTTATGGGGTAGCTTTAGGCAAGAACGGTGATATTTACGCAACTGGAGGAACCAATTCTAAAGGGTTGAAACAACAATTTGGCAGTCAATGGTTGAATAATATGACTGGAGATGTGGATGGTATTATAGTTCGATTGAATAAAAATAATGGAAATCTTATTTCTGGGAGATATTTTGGAACAACGGCTTATGAGCAATCTTATTTTGTACAATCAGATAATTCAGGACGTCCATACATTTACGGTCAAACTGAAGGTGTAATCAACCCCATAAATTCGAGATATGCAGATTTAAATACGGGGCAATTTATTGCACGATTCTCTACAGATTTAGCCAACATTGAATTGCAAACTACGTTTGGGGCAAATGGCAATATGCCCAATATTAGTCCCTCTGCATTCCTGATTGACCGATGTGAACGTATTTTTATTTCGGGTTGGGGAGGGGCAACAAATACTGCTCTGTATGATATTGTTACGGGAAATTCCAAACGTCACCGAAATAAGGGCAATACACGGAATCTCAAAGTAACGAATGATGCCATACAGAAAATGACCGATGGCAGTGATTTTTACATTGCTGTATTTTCAAAGAACATGTATGATTTGGCATTCGCAACGTATTTTGGGGGATTAAGTTTGACTAATACGGAAGCGGAAGAGCATGTAGACGGAGGAACCAGCAGATTTGATAGAAAGGGAATTATCTATCAGTCTTTGTGTGGTGGTTGTAGAAGAAATGGGGTTTTTCCAACCACACCCAATGCCTATTCAAGAACCATGAATAGTAATAATTGTAATAACGCACTGTTTAAAATTGATTTTGAAAATTTGAACAAAAAGCCGTTTATGACAGACACGTTCATTCAAGTTATTGCAACACAAAGTATTGATTTTCAGAAATTCGCATTTGATAGGGATGTATTTGACACTGTAAATTTAGAAGTAGAGTGGATGAAAAAAGGGGGGATCCTAGGAAATGATACACCACAAATCATTTTAACTTCAGGAATAAATCACGCAAAACTAAAGTTTAATTGGAAGACAATTTGTAGTAGTTTTTCAAAGGATACAGCAATTCTAAAAGTTAGAATAATGGATTGTGGTTGTCCTCAAAAGGATACTACCTATGCTTACATTAGAATACTGGTAACTGAACCTCCAGTTATCAATCCACCTGAAGCTATCTGCGTAAGTTATGATCGGATTACAAAAAAAATGAAAATCGCTTGGCCACAAACTTCACCGAATAATGAATTTTTTAATTACTATTTGCTGGAAAAAACGGATCCACAAAATAATGTAAAAATTATAGATACCATTAGAAATTCCAATGAAGGATTCTATTTGGATGATCAAGTAGTAAATCCCAATCTTCAAAATTATTGTTATCAACTAATTGGCGTGAATACCTGCAATAAGCGCGTTTTTCCATTGAATAAGTACTGCACCATTCGAGAATTAAATACTCCCATTGAAAGTGTACACATGATTGAAGCTACCGTTTTTGAAGATAGAAAAATTAACCTTAGGTGGGAAATGAGTAAAGAACCGGATTTTAAAGAGTTTGAAGTTTATAAACACAAACGAAATTCCACTCCCGTTTATCAAACTCCGGTTACCATTACCTCGGATACCGTATTTTCTGATTCAAGTGTAAATGTAGACTTAGAATCGTTTTGTTATGAAATTATTGTAATCGATCAGTGTGGACACATTAGTAAACCATCTAATAAAGGTTGTAATGTGGTGCTTTCCGGTAAAACAAGCAAATTCCCAAATGCATATTTTGAATTGAACTGGATGAATTATGAAGGATGGAGAAATGAACCTGAAATATGGACATTGGAAAGAAAGTATGGCGGTAACCCAAATTTTAGCCCCATATTTATTACTTCGAATTCAAATAGATATCACAAAGATGATCAGTTAGATTACGATTGGGGCGGATACTGGTATCGTGTATATTCTAGGGAACCTAACCCCATATCCGGACCTGATTTTAATGCGCGTACCGAAAGTAATTGGGTGTATTTGTTTCAGCCACCCGAAGTTTGGATGCCGGATGCGTTTACTGTTAATGGAGATAATTTAAATGAGATTTGGGGAACCATGCCCATATTTGTGCGAAATTATTCGTTAAAGGTATATAATCGTTGGGGACAAAAAATATGGGAAACGTCCAATAAAAAGGAACAATGGGATGGAATGTTTAACGATCAGCAAGTGGCAGATGGTATCTATTCTTGGTTACTTGATTTTGAGGGTTGGGATGATAATTGGTACAGAAAAACGGGAACGGTAATTGTGATTCATTAAGAATTTCTTTGAAGTAACCATTTTGACATAGAATCGAGTAATTCGATATTATAACCTTGATTACTGAGTTCAATGAGTATTTCTTCGCTTTTAACGTGGTATTCTTGAATTTTACTGAGCATTAATTGGTCTAATCCAATTTCTTTCCAAAGATCTAAGACAGCGTTTATTCTTTCATCACCTTCCAATAAAAACGCTTGGGTTGTTTTTATTGGCACTAAGTTCATGGATTGAATATAGAGCCAAGTATTTTTCTTTTCCAATATATCTCCGCCTTGTTTCTTGCCAATTTCTGATTCAGAACCAAAGGAGTCTAAATAATCATCTCGAAGTTGAAAAGCAAGTCCCATATCTATGGCAAATTCTTTAAGTTTTTCAGCAATTAAAGAATTACCACCTGAACTTAAAAAACCGCATTGTATACTACATCCAAGTAAAACAGCAGTTTTTTGTTCGATCATATGAAAATAGTCGTCTTCAGAAACAACATGTTCTGACAATCCAAAATCCATATCATTTTGTTGACCTTCGCAAACTTCGGTGGCTGTTTTTGCAAAAGCAGCTGTGATTTCATGTTTATTTGGGCCTTGATAATTCAGTAATATTTCAAAACATTTTACCAGCATGTTATCACCGGAAAGAATAGCGGTTGGTTCATCCCACTTTTTATGTACCGTTGGTTTTCCTCTGCGAATGTGCGCGCGATCCATAATGTCATCGTGAACCAAGCTAAAATTATGAAATACTTCCATGGTATGCCCTACAGATAATCCATGTTCCAAATTCCCTCCTCCAATTTGATTTCCAATGAGTGCCAATATCGGACGGATTCGCTTTCCTCCGAGCGACATAATATAATTCATTGGATCATACAAGTTTTTGGGATTACCTTGAAACGGATGTTGAGATAAATATTGAGAATATGCAGATTGAAGTTGTTCTATAGTTAAATTCATATGGGTATTATCGGGGTTTAGATTGAAATAGGAATTATTTTTCAGCGATTTATTAAATCAATTCAATTAAACGAAATTGGTTCGTAAATAGTTTGGATTGGAATTCTAAAATTCTAAAAATTGTTAAATTTTCTTATATCTAATTCATTAATACCAAATCTATGGTTCGGGATGCAATATTGGCTTTTTTCACACGAACAGAAATGAGATCTCCCAACTGATAAACTCTTTTGCTGCGTTTTCCAACTACTTTTCGTTCCGTTTCAACAAAATAAAAGTGGTCGAATCGGATATCGCTCAGTCGAATCAATCCTTCTGCATGATAATCCAAAATCGTTGCATAAATCCCCCAATCAGTAACACCTGTAATGCGAGCCTCAAATATTTCACCTTCATGAAATTTCATCAATTCAGCCAATTTGTATTTTATACTTGCACGTTCAGCCTCGCTGGCTTTCTGTTCCATATTTGAAGAATGTTTTGCCAGCTCTTCTATTTGAGATTCTGTATAGGGAGATTCCCGTTTATTTAAATATTCAAACAAAATTCGATGAGCCAGTAAATCGGGATATCGACGAATGGGAGAGGTGAAATGCGTGTAATATTCAAATGCCAATCCAAAGTGGCTTGTTTTTTGGGATGTATATACGGCTTTTGCCATAGTACGGATGGACATTTGTTGAAGTAATTCTTCTTCGGGTTTACCGGCGGTTCTTTCAAGCAACCCATTTAATGATTTTCGCAATTGTTTTTCATTATCAATTTGGATGGGATATCCTAACAATTTGCAAAATTTTGCGAATTCTAATAGTTTGTCTTTCGGTGGTTCGTCGTGCGTTCTATAAATGAAAGGTGGGTTGGGTTTCTTCAAATTAAAAACATAAACAGCTACAGCCTGATTGGCAAGAAGCATGTAGGTTTCAATTAATTTGTGAGCTTCAAAACGTTGTTTTTCAATAACTTTAGTAGGTAAATTGTTCTCGTCCAATTGGAATCTTAACTCTTTCGATTCAAACCGAAGCGCTCCATTTTTGAACCTCTGTTCTTCGTATTTAAGAGCAATATTATTGAGTAATTCAATTTCCTGAAAAAAATCACCTTGTTTCTGTACGATTCTTTCTTGTGCTTCCTCGTATGAAAATCGGCGATCAGAATGAATAATTCCCTTTCCAATCCAGGTGTTTATAACATTCCAGTCGCGATCGAGGGTTAATTCCACAGAAAAACTTAATCGATCTTCATTCGGCTTTAAGCTACACAGATTGTTACTCAATTTTTCGGGTAACATGGGAATGGTTCTATCCACTAAATAAACGGAAGTAGCACGATTTATGGCTTCACGTTCAAGCGGAGTGCCCGGTTTCACATAATGAGAAACATCAGCGATATGAATACCTATTTTTATTTCTTCGGGGGATATTTGTAACGAAATAGCATCGTCAAAGTCTTTTGCATCAACTGGATCGATAGTGAACGTAGTTACATTTCTGAAGTCTTTTCTTAATTTAATTTCGGACTCGGGAATGATTTCTGAAATGGCATCTGATTCTAATAATACATCGGAAGGAAATTCTGAACTGAATCCAAATTCGGCAACAATGGCATGCATTTCGGTTTCATGTTCTCCTGCTTTTCCTAATACTTGTATTAATCTCCCTAATGGATATTTGCTTCTTTCGGGATAGTCGTAAACTTCAACTACGGCTTTCAATCCATCGTATTTAGAATCAATTGGTTCGTCGATTTGAATATCGTTATAACCACTTTTTCCGGTTAATAAATACCCATTATCATTGAACACATCCAAGTATCCAATTACTTTGCGCGGTTCTCGTTTTAATAACCGCAACCGTGAAATTTCTTGACGTTTACCTTTTCGCTGAAACCCTATTTCAATAACATCTTCGGGCAACAATCCTTTGAATGCCGATTGGGGGATTCTAAGAATTTCATTTTTTTCATCGTCTTTTAATAACAATTCACCAGCAAAATTGACAATTACTCGAGCTTTGGTTAAAAGTTCAGGTTGGATTTTTGCAAAATTTCCTTTGCTGGGTTGATCGATGAGTTTTTTTTGAGCAAGCGACAATAAAGCTTGGAAAACGGATTCTTTTTGTATGCTAGAATCTTTAGGAATTCGTGCGTAAACGCGTTGTGTGTTAAGCGTGCCTTTGGGTTGATCTTCAACAATGCTTAAAACTATCTTCTCAATGAATGAGAGTTTTTTAGGTGGTTTCAAAATTCTTATTTTTCGTAATAATCTAAATCCTTATGAAAGGACTCTTCTACATGCAAAGTTCCCCAAATAGCAACAGCAATGCAAATTATTCCAATAATTAATGCTGCGAGTGTGTGAGATGGGGTATACTTCTCCAATAATTCATATCCCGAAGTGATGATTAAAACACCACCTCGAACAAAATTCGGAACGGTTGCAGAAACGGTGGAGCGAATATTGGTACCAAATTGCTCGGAGGCATTGGTCACAAAAAGGGCCCAATATCCAGTTACAAACCCCAAAGCTGTTGCTAAAAATCGATAGTAATTGGCTGAACCAACGGGTCCGAATAAATATAGGGACATGATTGCAAGAATCCCCAAAAGGTTAATTAAGATTACCTTTTTTCGACTTTGCAATAATTGAGATAGGATTCCTGAAAATAAATCCCCCGCTGATAATCCCACATAACTCCATAACACCATTTCTTTCGTGGGAATTTGATTGAGAATATCTGGATTTCCCGTAATTTCAGGTAGGAATCTATGTGCGAGGGCGATTAATATTCCAACAACAAACCAAACAGGTAAACCAATTACAATACAAGCCAAATATTTCAAAAAGTTCTCTTTGGTTTTGAATAAAGATAAAAGATTTCCTTTTTTAACTTTACCGTGTTCAATGTTCATAAACATTTCACTTTCAAATGTTCCTGCTCTCAGTGCGAGAAGAAATAAACCCATGCCTCCACCTACCAGGTAAGCAACTTGCCAATTTTCTAAAGGGCGATTAATGATGGAAGATATAAACGCACCAATGGCTTCTCCTTTACTGGAAACTAAAAACGCAGCAACCGCACCTAAAGCACCAAAAGTTACAATAATCATGGTGCCAATGCCTCGTTTTTTTACTGGCATCAATTCTGAAACT
>CAMDDG010000019.1 GCA_945890895.1 Chitinophaga pinensis
CAAAATTAACATTCCTAAATCAATTTCGTTTAGTTATTACGTTAATTTGTAACATATTTCCGATTAATTATAAAATTATGCCCAAAAAACTTGAACATATTGGAATCGCCGTGAAGGATTTGGATGCCTCTGAAGAGTTATTTACACAACTCTTGGGAGTAAAACCCTACAAAAGAGAAGCAGTTGAAAGTGAAGGTGTTATCACCTCTTTTTTTGCTTTGGGGGATGTAAAATTCGAATTATTAGCAGCCACCAATCCCGATAGTCCCATTGCAAAATTCATAGACAAAAAAGGAGAGGGCATACATCACCTAGCTTTTGAATGTTCTAATATCCGTCATGAACTACTGGAAAAATCAGAAATGGGATTTCAACTTATCCATCAAACACCAAAAGACGGTGCCGACAACAAAGAAATTGCATTTTTACATCCCAAATCAACCAATGGTGTATTAACTGAATTTTGTCAAGAAAAATTAACTCCAGTTGACCATAAAACCCAGTAAAAAGTAACGATAGTCTATTAAAAGCTTCAATGCTAATAAACAAGATAATATTAATATCAACTGAATAATATTCTACTCAGATTGTAAGTCTGGCTGAACGAACTTTGATATCAAACTAATGATCTTCATTGACTTAGCCAATTCAGGTGCAAAAATGAAAATTCCCTTGTGTTCCGAAGGTTCGATTTCCAAGGCTTTTTCTAATACCAACAATCCCAACTCCGTATTTCCAGACACATAACACAAAGCACTCAATCTATACAACAACTGAATGCTACCTGGGTTATTTTCTAATCCAGTTTCAGTTATATCTAAAGCCTTATCTGATTCTCCTGTTTCATACAAAGCAACACCCCAATCCAACCACAATTCCGGTTCAAAAGGAAATCGCTCACTTAAATCTGAATACAGTTCCGACCATTTGTCTTTTTGATGATCCCCAAAATAGGCACTTGCTAAAACAATTCCATAATCTGCTTCCATTCCCTCCAACTGAAAAGCGCGTTCCAAATAAGGAATTGCCAAAGAATATTGACCCTCGTGGTGGTAGGTCAATCCCAAACTATACCAACATTCCGCATCTTCCGGTGATTTCTTTAAAATTCGTTTGTATACCTCTCTCGATTTTAATGTTTGACCCGTTTCATGCAAACTCCACGCATATAATCCTTCAATAATATCAATGGGTCGCTTTGGGAAACGATGAGCTAAATCTTCGTAAATTTCAATTACGCGATTAAATTCTTGCAATTCATAAACAGACTCAGCCAACGCATGCCATGCATCAATAAAATCTTCATTTATGGTAACTGCATAGTCGAGTGCTTCTGCAGCCTGATTATGTTGTTGCAATGCCATATGTGCCGTTCCCTTCACGAACCAAGCCTCAGACATATAAGGATCCTTATTAATTTGAGCTTCAATTGCAGGAATGAGCATTGCAATGATATGGGGTTCTTCGGTTTTGCTCAAGTACTTTTCTAAAATAGGCAAAACTTCAGCGTCTAATTCGACCGCTTTTTTAGCAATTGGATCGGCCAAATCGTATTGTTCATAATGCAAGACCATATCTAAATAATCTTCCATTAGTCCTTCGTCATCACCGATAATATTCAAAGCATTTTTTAAGGAATCAAAAGCCAATTTTCGTGCACCTTCATGAGAGTGTAAAATAGACTTAATCATCATTAACGAGGGCTCAAAGGGCGTATAAGCTGTTGCTTGATCCAAATATTTATGTGCTTTCTTATACTTTCCTTCATTCATTAACCATTCCACCATATGCAAAGTAAATATGGGGACATAAGGAAAAGTCTGTATACCCAATTCAATAACCATTCTCGCATACTTTTCCAAATGGAACGGATTGGCCGAACCAGGCAATTGACTGGTATAGTATCGAAAGAGCTCAATTAACTCTCTAGCAGTAAAAGACTCGCGTGATTTATTTTCAAAATCACTTACTAGGCTATCCACATCGCCTTGAAAGCCATCTTCATTCTCATCGAAATCATCGTCTTCCCAATCTGAAGGAAAAAAACTCATATATCAAAATTAAAAAACTATCTGTGTGTTCTGACATGAAACACGTTTAATTATCCATAAGTTAACCACAGACCAACTCGTCGGTTGGCAATTAAATCAGATTAACTATAAATTATCGAATAAGCCAAGTTCATTAAAACAATGAAATAGCCATATAGAAATCCATCCTACCTAAATTGATCTATTAACTTAAGCAAGTCTTCTTTACTTCTACCACCCACTTCGCGATGAACAATTTTGCCGTTTTTAAAGAATATCAAGGTTGGTAGAGCATCAATCTGGTATTTCTCAGCAATTTCAGTAAATTTATCCGTATCTACTTGAACAACATTCACCAAATCTTTCTTCTCCATCTTTATTTCTTTTACAAATGGATCCATTTGCATACATGGCCCACACCAAGTAGCATAAAAATCAACCATAGTCAATTTATTATCACCAATGGATTCTTCAAATGAAGCTAAATCCACCAATTCTGTTTCGCTCTTTTGATTATTACAAGAACTTATTGACATCCCCAAAGCAAGCAAAAATGAGAAAACTATTTTCGCCGCATTAGAAATCGGTGCATTTACAATTCGTTTCATACCGCAAATTTAAATATAATAAAAATAAATACCTTTGTTGCGTGTCGGATAAAATCATGGAATTATCGGTTGTTGTACCCTTATTTAATGAAGCCAATAACATTGGCGCTCTATATGATCGAATAAAATCCACCCTGAATACATTGAATCTCAATCATGAAATCATTTTTATCAATGACGGATCATCCGACCAAACGCTTCCACTTATTATCGGATTATCAACTACCGATACCCAAGTAAAATACATTGATTTTTCCCGAAATTTCGGACACCAGAACGCCATAGCCGCTGGCATTGAATGGGCATCAGGAAAAAAAATAGTAATCATGGACGGCGATGGACAAGATCCTCCGGAATTCATTCCCGCACTCTATCAGAAATCCCAAGAAGGCTTTGAAGTTGTTTACGCCAAACGCAAAAAACGACAGGGAGAAGGCTGGTTAAAAAAATTCACTGCAAAAATATTTTATCGAGTTCTTGCACGAATAACCAACATTGAAATTCCAGTAGATACAGGCGATTTCCGCATAATTGACCAAAAAATCCAAAAAATCTTGGCGCAAATGCCCGAACAACAGAAATACATTAGAGGTCAAATCGCTTGGATTGGTTTCAATCAAACATTTCTTGAATACGATCGCGAAGAACGTATGTCTGGCTCAACAAAATTTACTTATCGCAAAATGATTCGATTTGCATTAGACGGAATCAGCGCATTCTCTAATTGGCCGCTCAAAGTCGCTACTATCAGCGGATTTATTGTATCGTTCATCGCATTTTTACTGATCATATATTCACTTTACCAGAAATTCTATGGATACACTATTGTTGGATGGACTTCTATGCAAATATCCATATTATTTTTGGGGGGAATTCAATTACTCGGCATCGGTATTCTTGGCGAATATTTAGGTAGAGTCAGCGAAAATGTAAAAAATCGTCCGCATTACATCATTCGCGACACAAATTTAACCGCTCAAAACAGCAACAAAAGCACTATTAAAACGAATTTTAATCACCGAAATGATTCATAATTTCGAACAACGAAAACCCAAAGACTCTTACATTTTTTGGGCATTTAATTTGTTTTTCTTTCTTTTTTTGGGATGGCCGGAATGGATTCAATTTCCTGTTTTCGGTATGCATCAAGGCGCCCAAGCCGACCGAGCAAGCATTGCTTGGAATTATTATCAAAACGATTTCCAGTTCTTCTATCCTCAAGTTATGGAAAATCGCGCTGCAAACGGCGTTACCGGCTTAGAATTCCCCATAATTCAATACATAACGGCTTTACTTCGCGCAGTTTTTGGATATTCACACGAACTTTATCGAATTGTTGTAGGTGCTTTTTACCTCGCAGGAAATTGGGGTGTTTACCAAATCACAAAGTTAACCATACCTCGAGTATTTCATCGATTTCTCATTATGCTACTTTGGCTCTCATCACCCATTCTTTCGTTTTACAGTTTCAACCACCTACCCGATGTGCCAGCAATGGCTTGCACGATGCTGGGGTATTTCTTTGTTTTGAGGTTTTATTACGATATCAATAAAAAGCAATCATTTAACTTGGCCATTGTATTTTTCACGTTGTCAGGACTGCTAAAAGTCACATTTCTAGTTCATTATATTGCCGTTATCTTCGTATTTATTTCATCTAAATTATCAAATATTACCAATTCAGATAACACTGTAATTGATATTTTAGACGAAAACGGTCAACCGATTCAAAGTCAATCCAATAAACGATTTAATTTTTTACAAAGCATATCTTTTAATCCACCATTTATTATCAATTGGTTTGAAATTTTAGCGTTTATCATCACACCGATCATTGCGGTTTTCTCTTGGTACTACTACGCATCCTTCTTGACTCAAAGTACAGGTAACACCCATTTTTTGCAACAAATGAACCCTCCAAGTAGTTTTGCGGAATTCATCGACAATTCACGGTTTGCATTAAACACATGGATCGATTCGGTATATCCCAGAAACTTTTTAATTTTATTCTTACTCGTAATTCTCATTTCCATTCAGCGTAAAAAACAGGATTTGAATCTGATTTCCACATTCTTTCTGTTGGGTTTCGGGGGATTTTTATGCGTTTTCATTCTTTTTAATCGCCAATTCCGATTTCACGACTACTACTTTGTTCAGATGTTGCCCATTGTATTTTTTGGGATATTATGGTTGTATCAAACCCATATTTCCGGTAAATTATTCTTCAATGGTATAGCAGGAATTTTATCTTTAATTGGATTATATATCACTCCGTTTGTTTTGGCATCCAACGCCAAAAGTCAATTAAAACGAACATTCACTGTTGGAGATTATTACTGCCAAAACATTTTCAACAATGTAAATGACTTTGAACAGGCATCCTATTGGCTTAAAAAAGAGTATTTACATAAAAATCAAGAAGTGGCCATTTTATTCGACCCTTCACCCAATACAGGTCTATTATTGCTCCAAAAACAAGGAATTCGAATTGCTCCCGACTTTGACAGTACTACCACTTTCCACATTTTAAGAGATAAGAAAAATCAACAATTTGCTGCAACCAACAAGCATGGATTCGAAAAGTTGATATTCATAAACCAAAGCTTTTCCATCCCCAATAATCATTGGATCTGGAGTATGATAGAAATCACCCCTTACAAACAATGGGGCGAATTATCGGTACATCGACTTAAAATGTAACATCAACTCAATTTTACTTAACATCAAACGGGAAAGTAAAGCTTAAATAAGCACCCCCACCGTGATATTTTTGAGGCATAACAAAAGATTCAATACCGTTCAATTCTAAACGTATACTCGAATGAATGCGTTTCCTTTTTATAACTTTGTTTATGAAATAACTACCATTGAAGTTCACATCAAACACGTCAAATCCACCAAAAGAAATACCAGGCGACCAGATGAATTTATAATTTCGCGATGGTCTAATATGAGCATAGTATTCGAATTTGGGTAAATAACCCAACCAATGTCTGTAAACCAAGCCAAAAGAATGGTTCACTTGGAATTTTCTGTATTCACCAGAGGTATTAATTGAATTGTAAGTATATCCCAACCGCAAATAAAAGGGAGAAAGAATAGTACCGCGTTGTTTATACTCTTTGAAATCAATTTTTGCTTCCAATGTATCTTTTTGACGATCAAACCAATTGGAAAAACGAAGATCAGTCGCTCCCAAGTTTACGGCAGTAATTCCTAAGTTCGCTGGCTTGTCCCAACTAACCGCATTCAATGAATTGTTCGACCATTGTACTCCTCGCGACCATGTATTGACGTTATTAATACTCCAAAAACCAAAATCACGAAGTATAATCTGAAAAGACGACTTAGTAGTTTTGCTATTCACCCCCCAAACAAATCCAAATTGCATACCCCAACCATTCGAGAACTTATCTGATGCGGTTGACTGATTGTATACCGAGCCGTTGAAATTTAATGAATCTCCGGTTTTGGAAGAATATAAATTCATGTCTTTCGTTCCCGAGGAATTATAATTCAATACTTGACCCATGGAAAATTGGCCTACCAAATAACTTCTACCACTAAACGGACGAAAATTCTTCGATTTAATATCAAAATTAAAGCGAAGAACATGCGTTCTTAAACTTTTAAATTGGTTGTCACCTACATTCAAATTTTGACCTAAAAACGGGGTATTTCCACGCATAAACAAACCAAAGGCATCCTGGGTAAGATTTACACCAAAATGGGATTTCATTTCATAATATAATCCGCTAAAACTGAAAAGTTTATTCTTGTTATTAATTTGAATCTTTTTAGTAATCCCTGCAGTGGGAAATAGCAATAAATTAAACTCTTGTATTCCACCTGCACGATTCACTAAACTCAACTGTTCATATGTTTGAGAGGTTTGGGCAGGTGTGATATAACCACCCAAGGCAAATTTTCCAGCTAATGAAAGTGGAATCGCATTGGATCCCGTTTCCATCCGATAAGAAATTAGAACAATATGACTAGAGACTGTTCTTAACACATCATTCGGAGTTGCTAAATCCAATTTATTGGTAGATTCATAACTATCGTTATCATAAGGTAAAATCCCAACCAAACTATCAGGAAAACCATGTTTTTCAACTTTAATGAATGAATCCCTAATAGTTAAACTACCATTTAACCCTTCCGAACGCGCCTCACCCATCAATAAAAAGATACTTCCCAAAACAATCCCAGCAATACGATTAAATATATACCTGTTCATCCTTATTTTCCTCTCATTTCGTATTCAACTTGCATGCGAGCGTTCATTTTCAACTTGCTGTTGTTGTATAATTTCTGCATCTTTCCGTTACCTTGAACATTCATCTTTATTCCAATAAACTTGGACTTTTTCAAACGGTAAATTTGCGCTCTTTCCAATCCTATTTTTAAGGTGCTTTTGGATCCGCTTATTGGATATCCAGAATTATTTAAGACTGCACTTTTCACCCCATTAGTTGGATTGACATTCAACATGCCTAAAGAATTCATTTTCTCATCGTACAATTCAAATTCAACACTCATATCCATGGGAAACCAATTCTCTAAATCCAAATATAAAAAGCCGCTTTTAATGCGATCCATATCTCCCAATTTCGAAAAATCAACTCCTTGTGTATCTCTTAATACCAAACCACCCATTGCAAAAGAAATGGGTGCTGTCATTTTCATAATTACATCCATTCGGGATTCATCAAAAACAAAATCCTGGTAATTGTTTACATTCCCATTAGGCGAAACTTCTGTTTCCAAATCATGCTCGAAATATTGAGGCAAATTTTCTAAGAATTCTTTAATATTCGAATTAGAAACATTCAGACTTACTTTGGTTTCTGTAAATTCACCCCGTTGAAAAACAGGTTTGGTTACCAATAGGTCATAACCAACCAATGGAGCCGAAAGGGTTACTGATTTTTGAGTAAAATGGTTTTTTGACGCCAAATTATGAAGCTTAAATCTGCCATCAGTTCCAATTGAATTACGTACTACAAAATCGACTTTTACATCCTTAAACATTAAATCTCCGCTCAAACCTTTAAACATTTCAAATGCAGTTGTATCCATTACCCGACTCAATGAGTTTCCTAAATAACCAATAGCATATTCCGGTTTTAACGATTCAATTCGATACTCCAATTTGATGCTATCGGATAATCCTACATTCAATTTACGGCCACTACTGTCTAAAGTAACAAGCAACACTTGATGAAAGGTATTTACAGTATCTGTAACATCCGGATCCTTTCCTCTAAAATCAATCAAATAACCTTGCATGTCATAAATCTGTTCTGTGGTTGACACTCCTGAACCACCTGGACCAGGCAATGTAACTTCCTGATAAAATGATTTTCCATCCTTTACCGCACCTGGCAAGGCAATAACCATATGCATATCCTCATCGATAGTACTGCTGATTTTAATTTTTAACTTCCCACTCGCTACTTTAAAGTATTTAATTTCTGAACCCCCCATATACAAAGACAACCCTTCGTCTTGATCAATAACCGTTTGAGTGGGAAATGCCGCAATAGCCCGGCTCGGTTTCAAACTTCTTATTCCTAATGTTACATTCAAACCTTTACTCGATTCTATTAAAACAGGACCACCACTTGCTTCCGTAGTAAGTCGTTTGATTACTCCCACCAACTCTTTGGTAACCGTTTTTCCCCTCAGATTAATGGATTTTGAAGAAATACCACCATTCTTCGGAATATTCCTAAACGAATCGGAAGCCACGACAGAATTATCTGATTTATTCGTTAGCTCAAACACCACTAATTGAATATTTACAGGTAATTCATTTTTAATGGATATATCTAAATATCCAGAATCCAAAGTTGCCGTTTCGAAAAACTCGGAAACATCAATAGTTTGAGGATCCAAATTGCTCAAATCCTGAGAAGGAATATCTGCATTCTGGCCATCTAGAACCTTAAAAAACGGATTGATTTGCGCCAAAGTAATTACACTTGATCGTTCCTGATCAACCAAACGTAATGTCATTAAATTCAAAAACGCATCAATACCCGTATCTGAAGATTGTAGGTCATTTATCCTATACGAATAAATACGATTCTCATCGCTAAAATAATAGCCTGAATCGGAAGCAACATTGGTTAAATAACGCGTATCAACTGCATCAAGCGAAATATCTGTTTTAAACAGTGGGATGGTATTGTCAACATCCCAAGTTACTTCTCTGCGTTGACATCCCCCGAAAATCAAAATCAAAGAAAAGAGGATAACACTCAATCGGTTAAGCGCCCAAATTTTCATAATTCAGGCAATTTACTAATTATCGGTCGAATCTAAATGTGATGTTTGATCATAAAGATGAATACACCCCAAATTAATACAGAAATCGACAGATAAATTACAATTTTCAGTTTGTTTTTAATAAAACTTGCAGCTACAAGTGAACCAACAGGTATGCTTATGAACAATGGCGAAATAAATGCAATTAATATCAATCCGCCGCGTTTTCGCATTTGAACTAAAATGCGATTTTTCTTGGTAAAGATCTTTTTTATTTTAGTTTTAGAACGAAAATGTCTAAACACCCATAACTCCAAAAATCCTCCACCAAATACAAAAACTATTGCCCCTAATATTCCTCCCAAACTCGTTAGGAAAAATCCTGTTATAGCATCAACCGATGCGAGAGCAGTGCCCACTCCAAGTGCATATTTAACTGCACTCAACAACACAATTGTGACCCAAGTTCCATTCATCCTTTGAAGTAATTATTTTGGTTAATCGTGTTTTCAATTAATAACTTCACTGTTTTCAGATAAACGCAACTCGTAAAGTTCATTTTTTATCCGCATTTTTGTAATTAAATAAATTCAATGCCCCGCAATAGTACGATTCAAACTTTTATTCTCGTCTTTTTTTTCGTTATCGGGGGAAATATATTCGGTCAATTACCCATTTCTGGAAATTTATTAAATAATACTGGAGGTATTAATAGAGATACAAGCATTTCAGACACGGCCAAAAAAGCACCCAAAATAAAGAAATTTAGATGGTATCCTTCCTCTGTAAACGCACATAATGCTTGGAACTTTTTCGACACGGTTCGTGCAATCGATACTACATTAGGCCCTGTTCAACTCTATACACGTGAAGCTAGAAGTATACTGCCATTTGCAAATTTGGGCATCTCCGGCACTCCGTCTAATGCACTATTTTTAAACAAATCTCTATTTTCCGGAATTCAACTAGGTGGACTGGAAATATTTAAACCCTATTCCATCACGCCAAATAATTTTCAATTCCACAAAGTATCTCAACCATTTTCTGAATTCAAATATTCACAGGGAGCAAATGGTTATATCGGACTTGAAGCATTGCATACTCAGAATCTATCAAAAACTTGGAATGTTTCTATTGATTATCACACCATCACTAACAGTGAAGTATTTGTAGGTTCAGCACAAGATAACTTAATTAGAAACATTGGGTTAGGAAGCCACTTTTTATCCATGAACAAACGATTTGAACAGCAATTAATTTTTAGCTGGAATCGAATGAGAAGAATCGAAAATGGTGGCCTTTCATCCGATTCAGTTTTTTACGGCCCCAGAGGGTTCCAAGGTGAGGAATGGGGGATTAGAACTTTTGGATTCTACCAACCCCGAATTTCGAGTGCAAAATCTTTCAATAGTTATACTCACCATCAAATCAATCACAGGTACTTAATCAATTCAGAAAAGAATTTAAACTTGGAATCCCAAGTCAATTGGATACAACATAAGTATGATTTTGAAGATGCCAACACCGATACCAATTATTATGGTAACAATTCATACCATCAATTAGTTGGCTCCAACGATTCTTCTCAATGGCATAGATTTGAAGTCAAAACAGGAATATCCAAATCCTGGTTTGCTTCCTCATCAATAAACTCGAATATTCACAATTTACCAAAAGACTCGCTTCGAGAAGATAGTTTATTTCAATTGAACAGTTCTGCAATTCAACTTCCTTCTCAACGAATTTACTTGAATCATATTTTTCAGAGTGCCGATTACCAACAGTTCTCCATTGATAAAAACAATGCATTAAGAAATCGATTTTTTTATGCCTATTCCCATGGTTTAAATGCGGGATGGATGAGGCATTTTCAAAACGACTTACATTTAAATATCGATGCCAATTATTTCATTTCAGGATACGCAAGAAATAGTTTTGACATCCTTTCTCAAATCAGAAAAAAAATCAAGAATACACTTTACAATTCTGAATTATCGTATAAATATCAACCCATTGAATTAGTTAGCTTAAACTTTTTGTCGAATCATTTAGATTATACTACAGAATCGCATAAGTTCGAAAAATTCACCTCTCATTTACATTGGTCAAACACTTTAAATTTCATTCAGAAAAACCACAAAACTCAAATTGGAATAACACTGGGTCAACAATCTAATCCCATTTGGTTTTTGAATCATCCTCTACCCGAACAACTTTCTCAAATCCAATATGGACAACTACACTTCCAATGGATGGGTCAGTTTAAAAATTGGTATGTTCAAACCTCTGCTTTTGCTCAAAGAAATGTTTCATCTGAGAGGGATTCTCTCAGCAATTTGTCTAATTTAGGACTTCCCGTATTCTATGGAAAATTAGGCTTAGCATATCAGAATACATTGTTCAAAAAAGCTATTTTTTACCGAATTGGAACAGATATTCAATATACATCTTCATACAACCAGTTGCAATATCGAATCGACGCAGCACGTTATTACATCGGCAATCAATCGAGTATTTTAGGAAATTATCCAATTGCAGATGTGTATCTAGTGTTAAGAATCCAAACCATCGACATCTTCTTCAAATACGAACATTTCAATGAATGGATTGTATCTCCAGATTACAATCTACGCACAGAATCTACGTATCAATATCCTATCCAACCTGCCCGTTTTCGATTTGGCTTTACGTGGAAATTCTGGAATTAATGCGCCTCTAACCAATTGTCGCCAACTCCCCATTCCACCAATACAGGAACATCCAGTTCCATAGCTTCTTCCATTAGTTTTTTAACGTGAATTGAAACTTGGTCTACCTCGTCCTTAGGTACTTCAAACAACAATTCGTCGTGTACTTGCAGGATCATTTTGGTTTTTAATTCACTGGTATTTAACCAATTTTGAATTTTAATCATAGCCAATTTTATCATATCTGCTGCGGAACCTTGAATGGGAGCGTTGATAGCATTTCGTTCAGCGAATCCCCGTACAGTGGCGTTTCTCGAATTTATATCTCTCAAATTACGCCTTCTACCTGAAATGGTTTCAACATATCCTGTTTCACGGGCGGTATGTATGGTATTATCCATATACGATTTAATTCCAGGAAACTGCACGAAATAGTTATCTATTATTTCCTTGGCTTCACTTCGAGAAACTTGAACTCGTTGACTTAAACCAAAAGCAGAAATACCATAAATAATTCCAAAATTCACCGTTTTTGCTTTTCTTCTCATGTCCTTATCAACTTCTTCGATTGGCACACCCCAAACTTTTGAGGCCGTTGCTGTATGGATATCTATTCCCGATTTAAACGCTTCAATCATAGCTGGATCCTTAGAAATATGAGCTATAATTCTTAATTCAATTTGTGAATAATCCGCGCTTAACAATACATGATTACCATCTTTGGGAATAAACGCTTTACGAATTTCCCTACCCAAATCGGTACGTATCGGAATATTTTGCAAATTCGGATTCTGTGAACTCAACCTTCCCGTTGCAGCTACTGCTTGATTAAAGCTTGTGTGTACCTTTCCTGTTTGTTTTTTCAATATTGCAGGCAAAGCGTCTACATAGGTACTTTTTAACTTCTGAAGTGCTCTAAACGACAAAATATGATCAATAATATCATGTTTTCCTTTTAAGGACTGCAACGTTTCTTCATCGGTTTGATATTGACCCGTTTTTGTTTTCTTCGGCTTATCTACCAACTTTAAATGATCAAATAAAATATTTCCCACTTGCGATGGAGATGATATATTAAATTGAATTCCAGCTAGTTCAAATATTTTTTGTTGTATGTTAACCGCTTGGTCATTAAGTTCTTTGCTGTATTGGTTCAAGAAATCCACATCAATTCGCACTCCTTCTGACTCCATCTCCATTAAAACGCGAACCAATGGCATTTCAATTTCAGAAAACACTTCATTCAAACCTCGGGAATGGAGTTCGACTTCTAACTTCTTTTTTAATCTAAAAGTTACATCTGTATCTTCTGCAGCATATTCTGCTATAATCTCTAAAGGCACATCCTTCATAGAACCTTGATTCTTGCCTTTTTTCCCAATTAGACTTTCAATGCTTACTGGCGTATATCCAAGGTAACTCTCACTTAAAATCTGCATATTGTGTCTTTGGTCAGGTTCGATCAAATAGTGAGCCAGCATAGTGTCAAAAAACGGACCTTTCAATTCAAGTCCATATTTCTGTAACATGGCCATATCAAACTTCAAATTTTGAGCAATTTTTAGTTTATCAGATGCAAAAATGGGCTCCAATCGAAGCAATTGAATTTTGGCTTCATCTAAATTCTGGCTTATTGGGATGTAAACTCCCTGAAATTCTTTCCACGATAAAGAAACTCCAACGATTTGAGCTTCAAAAACATCTAAATCCGTTGTTTCAGTGTCAAAGCAAAATTCCGATTGATTTTCTATTTCGGTTAAAACCCTATTCCAATCGTCTTCCGATTGAATAATAGTATAGCTATGTTCCACATCCTTTATGGTTAAATAGCTAATTGCTTCCTCCGATTCTATTCCCTCACCATCCGTCTCAAATCCAAACAAACTAGTCTGCATAGGATTCGACTCTACGGCTTTTTTACTTTTTACTGGGGATGTTTTCTCTGCACTTTCATTCACTTCACCACCCACTAATCCATTAGCAGATCCAGGGAAAATACGCTTCAAGAGAGTTCTGAATTCCAATTCTTGAAAAACCTGTGATAGTAATTCTTCATTGGGTTCCTTTCTAATCAAATCGTTTAATGAAATATCAATTGGAACTTGGGTATCTATAGTTGCTAATCGTTTACTAACTACGGCTTGTTCAGAGAACTCTTGGAATTTCTCTTTCATCTTGCCTTTTAGTTTATCAATATTCTGAAGCACCCCTTCCAAACTACCATACTCCTGTATTAATTTCTTAGCTGTTTTCTCTCCTACACCGGGTACACCAGGAATATTATCCACAGCATCACCCCACAAGCCTAAAATATCTATTACTTGATCTACTCGCTCAATTTCCCATCGATTCAGAATTTCAGGAACCCCTAAAATCTCATCAGGATTTCCCATTCTTCCCGGCTTATAAATGTAAACACCATCTCGAACTAATTGTCCAAAATCTTTATCAGGTGTCATCATGTATACATCCACGCCTTCAACTCTCCAAGCCAATGTCCCAATGATATCATCCGCTTCAAAACCGTCCATGGTTAAAACTGGCACATTAAAAGCTTCTAAAATTCGAACGATATAAGGAAGGCTTTTACGAAGATCTTCTGGCATTTCCTCTCGATGAGCTTTATAAGTTTCAAATTCTATATGCCTGTGAGTAGGTTTATCCGTATCAAAAACCACCGCCAAGTGCGTTGGTTTTTGTTTATTAATAATATCCAATAATGTATTTGTAAAACCAAACATTGCACTCGCATTCAAACCAGAACTGGTGATTCTCGGGTTCTGACTAAACGCAAAAAAGGCTCTATATACTAAAGCCATGCCATCGAGTAAAAATAATTTTCCGTTGTTCATGAAATAGCTTAGCAATTTACGCATAGGAGTTGAATTATTTCAACCCCACTATTTCAATAAACTAAATTCATTTGGGCTTTTTTACAAATCCCAAAGATGCACCATTGATACAATATCGTAAACCCGTTGGTTGATCGTAACCATCATTAAATACATGACCTAAGTGTCCTCCGCATTTTTTACAAACTACTTCAGTTCGAATCATCCCATGGCTTTTATCTAGAATTTCGAGGATGGCATCTTTCTTAATGGATTGATAAAAACTGGGCCAACCACACCCAGCATCAAACTTAGTTTCTGAATGGAACAATTCCGATCCACAACCTTTGCAAACATAAATGCCCGAATCCCAAAGTGTTTCATATTCACTTGAATACGGTCTTTCGGTTCCTTTTTCGCGCATCACGTTATACGAAAAATCACCCAATTGTTTTTTCCATTCTTCCTCTGATTTTACTACTTCAAATTCTGTATTATTCATTTTTAAATTACTTTTCTCTTGTTTTATATCTTTACTTTCAATGCTATTATTTGAAGTTATAGTTGAAGTTTGGCATCTCAAAAATAAACTCGAAAACAAACATCCTAAAATCACCCATTGTTTCATCATATTTTATATTATTTTTGTTACACTTTGAATTATTTCAGTCATTATTATTTTGATCACCATCCAGAATCATCAGAATTTAATTTTGGATTATTAGCGCCCGATTTGTTAAGGAATTACTCCAAAGATTCATACAACAAAAGTAAAGTTGCCCATGCAACTCTAATTTACAATAAACTAATAAACACCCCAAATAGTTCAATCCAAATATCGGATTTTTTCAAGGGTATGGAAATGCATTTAACAAGAGATAAATCTTTTCATAAATCCGTATTCTTTGAATCGGTATACCAAGAAATACATCCAATAATTGAAGAGGCATTTTTAAAAGCTTCAATTCCGCGCTTTTGGTTTGCACTTCACATTCTCATTGAAATGCAATTAGATCAATTTCTTATCCGTTTACATCCCGAAAAACTCAATACATTTTACGAAAACTTATCGCAATTATCAGAAAGCACCCTACTAAAAATCCTTAATTCTGTTGATCATCAAAATCCCCAAAAATTCATCGAAGGTTTCACCCGATTTTTAGAAGTCCAATTTCTCAAAAAATACACTGATCATACGGGTATAATTTATGGTCTCAATAGAATCTATCAACAAATTGGTATTCAAAAACAAGATTGGACCATTGAACAAATAACCATTCTAACTCCCGTATTGATTCAAATAGCCTTTTCCATTGAAAAACACTTCAATATCATTGAACCCGTTTCTACCGAAACTTGGGATTGATATTTTTTCCTATTGCTCATAACACCTTTCCATTAAACGAATAAAAAATGGTGCAAGAAACTACAGATGCCACCACGTTTTAAATAGATTAAATCAATTGTTTGGTCAAATTCCACACCCAATAAGCAATTAATACCATTGCCGTTAAGTTCTTCCAAAATTTCAGTTTTTCACCTTGAAAGTAGTTTGATAAATAAATCGACATAGGAACGATCAACGTGCTAAAATAAACGGGATATTCTTTTACCCTAAACAAAAAGACTAAAATTAAATAGCCACTAATAACAGACATGGCTAACTTGCTTCTTCTGGTTTCTACGTTATATCGATAATAGTTCCCATAGAACTTCATCAAACCAAGTACAGCAATCAAACTAAAAGAAATTATCAAAAGCAAATCCCAGCCATTGGAAAGCCACTTAAAATTAACTGGTTCATACTTCACAATCCAAATTTTCCATGCGGTCATGAAGTCAATCGATGCCGATGTCAAATATCCCACTGAAGAAACCAAATAATAGGGCATAAACAAACCAAAAACTATAACAGCAACATCAGCTGCTTTAATTGGTTTAAAAAAAAGCACGCTACCAACCAACAATATTATAGACCAATAAAATTCAGCTACACAAATAGCAGAAATTCCCAAAAAGAATGAAGAAACAAATAACTGCGACTTTTGAAAGTTTTCTTTAATGAAACGATACAGAAAATATATCCCCCAAAGAACAAAAAACAAACCCAAATGAATATGATTTAAACCATAACTACCTACAAAACTTGAGCTTAACAATAAATAAAAAAATAAAACGGAGTATCCAGGCCGTTCCAAAATATTAAAATCCAAACAAATTTTATTTAACAACAATCCTTCAAATAAGAGTAACAAAGTAGCAATTCCAAAGGAAATCCATGGAAAGCGATGTAATTGAACCAAATAAGGACCCAATATACCAGCAATTTTAGGAGCACCAAAGTGATTTTGAACAAATTGAAATGCCAATACTCGGACTCCAACCATCAAAATCAACACAAGAAATAAAACCCCAATTTTATTTTCGTAAAGCCTACTTAACATAATCAATTACTTTCATCCAGAACCATTGCTTATCCTTCAGCAAAGGTACCGTAAAGGTACAATAGTTCGTTTCTTTTCCATCCATTGGTACCATAACCGAATAAACATGATCACTATTTATCAATGTACGGGTTATTATTTCGTAATTCGGTCGAACAATTACATCCAACACGTCATTGTCTTTCGAAATATCGGCATTATACAGAAGATGGATTCCATCTTCACAAATAAATGAACCAAAGCCAAGTAAATAAGCAGTATTTGGCGAAGCTGTTTGTTCCTTGTCGATGCGCAAACAAGTGTCGATGTTCAACTCTTTATTTACAAAAAGCAACCCAATTTCATTGTAATTATATAAAATTTTGGTTGCCGTTTGAGGAATTCCATTAATATAATAGGTTTCCAATTGCTTCAATTCCACAAAACGCTCCAGTAAGATTACCATGCTACCATCGGCTTGAAAAATCAACCTTCGTGCAATGTAATTTTCAGGATCTACTTTTTTTCTTCTTTTTATGATACCATCCAGAATTTTGGAAGCATTCAAAGTATATTCTTTTAAACTAAAATTATTGACTACACTGTTTTCATTTGAATCCCTGAAAATTTGCCATATCCAATACCCTTTTGATTCCGATTTAATATTCCCCCATAATCCTGAAATAACCCAACAGCTATTTTGAGGATTAAAGTTCAAAATAGGTTTTTGTAGCAGTTCCTCACAATTTGTTTCAAAAAACACGAGTGAGTCACTAACATCTTTATTTTTCCATTTTTCTTCAACACTTAATTTATGAGTTTTCAACCTATCAGGCCTGTTTTTTCCCCATTTTTCAATGCTTATTTTGGGGGAAGTAAACGTACTTTCTACATGTCCTATCGCTAAATAAATAGATTGTCGAGTAGACTTGAACATTTCCTTTGGTTTTGTTATATGCATTAATCCCATAAATGATTCACCCGAGAAAGATGCCAATTCTAAATCTTCCCAATAAATTGAATTCATCTCATAGGGAAGATCTTTGTTCAAATCATTAAGTAAAATGCCATTAGGCGAAAACTGCAAAAAGTTAACGGATGTTCCTGTTTTTTCCTTCTTAATATATCCCAAAACAAAAGAAAAATCACGTGGATGATTTCGAACAATGATATCATCGGAATTAATTTCTTTAATTGCAATTGATTGCAATAATTGAGTTTGAATTTCACCCTTTAAATTTGAAGGTAATTTATTCAAATAAAGAAAAAAACCTTGTCTGCGCTTTTTAATTGCTGTTAACCAACAAACTGTAGAATCTGTTACCCAAACTCTCAAAACCCAAGATCGTTTAGCTACATCGATGAAACGATCTTCTTGCACTCCCATTTCCGCATCGTACCATTCTAAACTAAATCCATCTTTTAAATACATGGAAACATAATTCATGGTGTATGTTCCAAATTCATTCTCACCAATTGGTAAATGGTAAAGACTCTTCTTCTGATTCAACTGGGGTTTATTCGATAATAGATAATGCTGTCCATTTAATGGAGCACTTAATAGTAAAAGTATTATTAGTATAAGCGTATTAAAAAAACCAGATATTCCCAATTTTTGCATGGTTCTAGATGAAATGCCAAAATACAACTAATTTTGCATGTGGAATTCATCATAAAAATAAATTCTATTTAAATACACAACACACAGATTTTAGAATTTATACAATTCGTAAAAACTTAAATAACTCAAATTAAAACGCTGTATTTTAAATAGTCATATAATTACAACAACAAAAACAACAAATATACATCGTGCACGAAACCAAAAAAAAACACGAAAAAGCCATACTTATTGGTATTCAAACTCAAGACCAAGACATACCAATTGATGAATATTTAGATGAATTGGAACAACTATGCTTTACCTCTGGAGCAAATGCAGTGAAACGATTCACACAAAAATTAGAGCATCCCAACCCTAAAACCTTTGTAGGTACGGGTAAAATAGAAGAGATTGCAGAATTCTGCAAAGCTGAATCTGTTGATATCGCAATATTTGATGATGATTTGAGTCCTGCACAAAAACGAAATGTAGAACAAATACTTACAGATGTAAAAGTTTTAACCCGAACCCACCTAATTCTGGACATATTTGCAAAAAATGCAAAAACAGCACAAGCTAAAACTCAGGTTGAATTGGCACAGAGTATTTTCATGCTACCAAGATTAACCGGTTTATGGACTCACTTAAGTAAACAAAAAGGGGGTATTGGAATGAAGGGTCCTGGAGAAACGGAAATCGAAACCGACCGCCGTGCACTTCGGAACCGAATTTCACTTCTAAAAGAAAAATTAGAACACATCGACAAAATTGGTAAAACTCAACGTTCAGCTCGCGATGGAATGTATCGTGCGGCATTGGTGGGTTATACAAACGTGGGTAAAAGCACCATAATGAACCTACTTTCACGTTCAGATGTTTTAGTTGAAAATAAATTATTCGCAACACTAGATGCTACTGTTAGAAAAGTGGTATTTCCTTTCACTACATCTAACGCTGCAGTTTCGGTTGAAGGTGAATTAATCGATTTAACCGAAAATATTCCCATTTTACTGAGCGACACTGTTGGTTTCATACGCAAACTCCCAACGTTATTGGTTGAAAGTTTCAAAAGCACTTTAGCTGAAGCTTTAGAGGCAGACATTCTAATACACGTTGTAGATATTTCAAATCCAAAATTTGAAGATCAAATGATTGCAGTAAAAGAAACGCTTCACAGCATCGGTGCTTCCAATAAACCAGAAATCATAGTATTTAACAAAGTGGATGCATTTAAAGAAAATGATGATTTTTTTGTTGGGAATACAGGATTAAACATCCGACAATTTGAAGCAAGTTGGATTGCAAAAGAAAATGCGCCCGCAGTATTTATTTCTGCAAAAGGCGCATTGAACATCGCGAAACTCCGCGAAATGATTGTTTCAGAGATAATTAAAGCATCTCCAAAACAATTCCGATTTTAAAATTTTTAATGATTAAAGTTCGTCCTCATTGAAGAAGTAGTCATCATCCGTTGGATAATCACTCCAAATTTCTTCGATGCTCTCGTAGGGCTCACCATCATCTTCCAATTCTTGCAAATTTTCTATAACCTCCAAAGGAGCTCCAGAGCGAATAGCATAATCAATTAATTCATCTTTTGTAGCAGGCCATGGAGCATCGTCCAAATAACTTACTAACTCTAACGTCCAGTACATAAATAAAAAGTTTAATTTTCTCGCGAAAATATGTTTTTATTTCAATAACTCAAGTCAAATTTGCATTACCTTCTTTATGCACCCCGATTGGCAAAACAATTTACACGTATATTCTGAAAATTTTTCCTCTCAAGAACCTCTCTATTTAAAAGACCTGGTGGCTTTTACGTGGAAAAAAACCACGAATCCAAGAATGTTAAGTGGACATCTTCAAGGAAGACTTTTAGCACTACTTGTAGCCATGAATCAACCCAAAAACATTCTTGAAATTGGATCGTTCACCGGTTATTCCACTGCATGTTTGACAGAAAACTTACATCCTCAATCAAAAATCACTGCCGTAGAAGCCGATGCAGAGGTACTTTTTAAAGCCAAATCTTTTTGGGCTAACTACCCGTTTATGAACAAAGTAAATTGGATGAATCTATCGGGGTTAGAATTTCTCCAAAACACCAACGAAAAATTTGATTTTGTGTTTATTGATGCCGATAAACGGAATTATCTTTCCTATTTCAATTTGTGCTTCCCGAAGATAACTTCAGGGGGTATTATGATTTTCGACAATACATTGTGGAGCGGAAAAGTAACCGATTCAACATTACAGGAGAAAGATTTAGATACCAAAATTATGCATGAATTTAATGAATTAGTGGCGCAAGAAAAAAACTGGAAAACACTTTTACTGCCAATTCGAGATGGCTTAACTATTATCCGTTTTGATTAACTATTTATGTTAAAATCAAGGATTTCAACTACCCTCTTCAAGAATTTCAACTACCCACCGCAATTTTAACCCCGCATTTTATCAAGTAAATCGCTCAAAATCATCGCTTCATCTTCAGTTAAATTGAATTTTACTTTATTCAATTCAAATATTATTGGATCAATTTTTCGCAACACTTCCATACCCGTTTCATTAATTCGGATGTTCATTTTTCTCTTATTTGCAGCATCAACACAGCGATCAATATAATCCATATTCAACAATCGGTCGCACAATCGAGTTAAATCCGGGTTTTTATCCAACATTACTTCTTTGATCTCAGATGGGTTCAAAGAGTCGGGATACTTACCCCTTAAAATCCTCAAAACATTGTATTGCTGAGACGTGATTTTATAGTTTTTGAACACCTGTCGGAACTGATCTTCCAGCCAACTATTGGTAAACATAATATTTACCACTGCCTTATGCACATTGGATTGGAATTTACTTTGCTTGAGTTCGTTTTCTATTTTCACTTTGAATGGATTTTGATGAGTAATTTTTTATCTTTTTCCTTTTTCGGGGGATGCCTATTCCTTCCACAAGAAAGGAGAATTTCACGATGCAAAGAAAATAAAAAAAACTAACTTTGAGGTCAATTATGAATTTTCACAATACCCTTAAATTTGCGCAAGAAAAAGACCAACAAGATTCATTAAAGGAATTTAGAAACGAATTTATTTTCACCTCGGATAATTCAGGAAACCCTCAGCTATATTTTTGTGGTAATTCTTTAGGTTTACAACCAAAAAATGCAAAAAATGCACTGGAAAACGAATTGACAGATTGGGCAAAATGGGGAGTAGAAGGACATTTTCACGGTCGCAAACCTTGGTTTCATTATCATAAGTTTTTAACCGACTATTCCGCTGAGGTAGTTGGTGCAAAACCCATTGAAGTTGTTGTAATGAATCAACTTACAGTGAATTTGCATTTATTAATGGCAAGTTTCTATCAACCCTCCAAACAACGCTATAAAATTATTATGGAAGCGGGAGCTTTCCCTTCTGACATGTATGCCGTAGAAAGTCAAGTGCGTTTTCATGGTTACAACTATGATGATGCAGTAATAGAATTAAAACCTCGCGATGGTGAACATACACTTAGAACCGAAGATATCCTTCAGTCCATTGAAGATCATAAAGATGAAATCGCGCTTGTGTTTTTCAGTGGTGTTCAATATTATACAGGACAATTATTTGACATTCAAAAAATAACTCAAAAAGCACATGAAATTGGGGCATTTGCAGGTTTTGATTTGGCCCATGCAGCGGGAAATGCTGAAATGAAATTACATGATTGGGGTGTAGATTTTGCCGCCTGGTGTTCTTATAAATACCTAAACTCAGGTCCAGGAAATGTTTCAGGCGTATTTATTCACGAGAAGCATTCTACCAATCCTAATACCTTCAGACTTTCAGGTTGGTGGGGTTATAGAGAAGACAAACGATTCCTGATGCAACGTGGATATCAACCCGAGCCAGGAGCTGCTGGCTGGCAAATGTCTAATGCGCCTGTTTTTGGAATGGCTGTTCATTTGTCTTCATTAGAGTTATTTCATAAGGCTGGAATTCACAACCTTCGAAATAAAAGCATCGAACTAACCAACTTTTTAGAGTATGTGCTTCAACAAGTACAAATTGAAAATCCAAAACTCAAATTTGAAATCATAACACCAAACAATCCAAATGAACGTGGCGCACAATTATCTTTATTGGTTCTAGAGAATGGGAAAAACATATTCGACCATCTAACCAATAACCAGATTATTACTGATTGGAGAGAACCCAATGTAATCAGAATTGCACCTACACCCATGTACAATTCTTTTGAAGATGTGTTTAAATTAGGGGAAGTATTATCTAAGTATTAACCATCCTCAAAAATAACCGTTAATTAAATTCAAATTTCATCCGTAAAACAATTGCTTTAGTCAATTATTTATGGTTTAAAAGAATCTTTTAAAACTGAATTGACACTAAAATTGTAGCTTTGTGTAAAAGGAAATTTAATTCTTTTGTTGGTGTACGTTTTTAATACTTTCAACATGAGAATTACCCAACTTAATAAATACGAATAACAGAATGATCGAAGAACCAAAAGCTCCCAAACAAAAACCCAATGGTTTTAAATTTAATCACTATTGGATTTATGGAATACTTTTCATTGTCTTTTTAGCATTAAACTTTCTTCCAAGAAGTGGCGGTCAAGCAGCCAACTGGAATGAGGTTCGAGAAATGGTTTTAAAAGGCGACGTAAAAGAACTTAAGCTCATTAACGATAGATACTTGGAAGTTTATCTAACCAAAGAAGCTACTGAACAAAAAAACCACTCAAAAGCTAAACGCCGTGAAGATATGTTCGGTCAAACCGAACCCAACTATTCTTTTGAAATAGAGAAAGGTTATTTCAATGATGAGATTAAAGACCTCAAAAAACAATTAGATAATCCCAATTCTTTAGTTCTAAAATACGAAAGTCAAAGTGATATTTTTGGTCAACTTTTTCAATGGATTTTCTTTATCGCCATTTTCTTAATTTTCTGGAATCTTGCATTCAAACGCATGGGTGGTGGTGGAGGTTCTGGTGGTGGACCCAATATATTTTCTATTGGTAGGGCTAGAGCACAATTATTCGATAAAGACACAAAAGTTAACGTTTCGTTCAAAGATGTTGCTGGACTCGAAGAAGCAAAAGAAGAAATTATGGAAATCGTTGATTTCCTAAAAAATCCTAAAAAATACACAGACCTTGGAGGTAAAATACCCAAAGGCGCTCTTCTTGTTGGCCCTCCAGGCACAGGTAAAACATTGCTTGCTAAAGCGGTAGCTGGAGAAGCCGGTGTTCCTTTCTTCTCTTTATCGGGTTCCGACTTTGTTGAAATGTTTGTCGGGGTTGGTGCAAGCCGTGTGCGTGACCTTTTTAAACAAGCCAAAGAAAAAGCTCCTGCCATTATTTTCATCGATGAAATTGATGCAATAGGTAGAGCAAGAGGTAAAAATTTAGTTCAAAGTTCTAACGACGAAAGAGAAAATACCCTGAATCAGCTTCTTGCTGAAATGGATGGATTCGGCACGGATTCCGGTGTAATTATTCTGGCTGCAACAAACAGAGCTGACATATTAGATAGCGCCTTGATGCGTCCAGGTAGATTCGACCGACAAATCTCTGTAGATCGTCCAGATATCGTGGGGCGTGAACAGATTTTTGGTGTTCATCTTAGACCGTTAACTAAGTTAAGTCCTGATGTAGATGCGCATAAATTAGCACTTCAGACTCCTGGTTTTGCTGGCGCTGAAATTGCCAACGTGTGTAACGAAGCTGCTTTAATCGCTGCAAGAAGAAATAAAACGGTTGTTGAAATGAAAGACTTCCAAGATGCCATTGATCGAGTAATTGGTGGTTTAGAAAAGAAAAATAAAATAATTTCCCCCGAAGAGAAGAAAATAGTTGCCTACCATGAAGCTGGGCACGCAGTGGCTGGTTGGTTCCTGGAATTTGCTGATCCTTTGCTTAAAGTATCCATTGTACCTCGTGGTGTAGCAGCATTGGGTTATGCTCAATATCTCCCGAAAGAACAATATTTATATCGTACAGAGCAATTATTAGACTCTATGTGCATGACACTAGGAGGAAGAGCTGCAGAGCAAATCTTCTTCGGAAAAGTGTCTACAGGTGCCCAAAACGATTTAGAGCGTATTACCAAATTGGCTTACAGTATGGTTACAATATATGGTATGAGCGACAAGGTAGGCCAAGTTAGTTATAACGATCCAACGGGTGAATATGGTTATCAAAAACCCTATTCTGAAACAACAGCTGAAATCATTGACAAAGAAGTTAGATCGATGATTGATGCCGCATATCAAAGAACCATACAGTTACTTACCGAGAAAAAAGCGCAAGTTGAAACAATTGCTTTGGAATTGTTAAGTAAGGAAATTATTTTCAAGCAGGATATTGAGCGATTAATTGGAAATCGACCCTTTGAAGAGGGAGAAGTTGCCCAACAAGTTGCAGAACTTAATCAACGTCAATCGTTGATTGAATCAAATTCAAATTCCGAAAATTCACTTCATTCTGAGGAAGTAAATGAGCCATCTGAACATGAGAGTACATCAACTTCTCAAACAAAGGATTATGAGGTAGAATCAACAGATTTTACCGAGAATTCAGATTCTGATTCAAACATTGACTCAGATAACATTAGAAGCGAAGAAAAAAATACAGAAAATTAATCTACTTTCATTCATTAGTTTAGAATATAAAAAAGGGCTGTCTCTAACAAAGACAGCCCTTTTTTCATTAACAAACAGGATTTGTCAACCTATTGGGAATTAAAATTAGCCTGAAATGAGCGAATTATTTAACCCAATTCCTGCAATTGAATTAGGTTATAATACAATCCCTTTTGTGCTATTAATTCCTTGTGATTTCCCAATTCAACTACTTTACCTTTATCCATCACAATAATTTTATCAGCATGCATTACTGTACTCAAACGGTGAGCAATAACTAAACTCGTTCTATTTGTCATCAGCGTTTCAAGAGCTTCTTGTACTGCCTTTTCGCTTTGACTATCTAAGGCAGATGTAGCTTCATCCAAAATCAATATCTCTGGATTTTTAAGTAATGCGCGTGCTATGGAAAGTCGTTGTTTCTGTCCACCGGATAATTTACCCCCTCTTTCGCCAATTTCAGTATCATATCCATTCTTCATCGACAAAATAAATTCATGAGCGTGAGCCGCCTTACAAGCGCTTATAATATCATCTAAACTTACATCCGGCAACCCCAATGCCACATTATTTCGAACAGAATCATTAAACAATATACTTTCCTGACTTACAACTCCAATTAAACTTCGCAGATCTTCCTGTTTAAAATTACGAATATCCGTCCCATCAATAGTAATACTACCAGCGGAAACATCATAAAAGCGAGCCAATAAATCTGTAATAGTAGTTTTACCCGCACCTGACGGACCAACAAGTGCCACTATTTCACCTTTCTTAATGTCAATCTTGATATCGTTCAAAACTGGAATACCTGAACTATACTGAAAATGTACATTATTGAAGGAAATGGTCTCTTTAAACTTAACTTCCACTGGATTACTAGGCTCTTCTACCATTACTGGAGCTGTTACTAACTCTTGAATTCTTTCTAAGCTAGCCATTCCTTTTTGAGCCGCATATAATGCATTTGAAAACGCTTTAAAGGGAGGAATTAATTGACTGAAAATAGCGAAATACGTTAAGAAAAATTCTGGATCCAGTTCATTTCTGAAAACCATGCTACCACCTAACCACAGTAATACTGCTGACACTGAAATACCAATTGTTTCAGAGATAGGGGATGACAAATCATATCGACGTTGAACCGAAATATTATTTTTGGTATATTCAAGATCCTGTTGACTATAACGATTAAAAAAGAATTTGGATGCATTAAATGATTTAATGATTCGAATACCTCCAAGTGTTTCCTCAAACGAACTCATTACTTTACCGAGAAGCTGTTGATTCTTAGAAGATTTTCTCCGCAAAGACCTTCCGATTAACCCAATAATCAGAGCTGTGATAGGTAAAAAAAGCAATATATAAAGAGTTAACTTTAGAGATAGCACCACTAAAGCAACCATAAAAATAATAATATTCAATGGTTGAAAATATAAAGCTTCCAAAGAAACCATTAAAGCAAACTCAATCTCTTTAATATCATTACTCATTCTAGAAATTAGGTCACCTTTTCTTTCATTATTAAAAAATGCAATGGGTAGTTTCAGACACTTTTCATAAATATCCAGCCGCATTTTTCTAACACTTCTGTTGCGAATTAATACCATAAAATTCATTGCCGTAAATCGAGAAATATTCTTCAACACGGTAATTACTACTAAACCAATGCTTAAATATGCAAGTGCTTTATAGGGTTGGCCCAAAGCAATGTTGGCAAACCAATTTAAAAATGAATCGTAAACAGCGGAAAACCACTCACCTACTCCATGTGCTCCAGACTTTAACTTAGTTGTATCCTGATCCTTAGAGAACAAAAAGCGTAAAACAGGCATGATCATCAGCAGTGAAGCCAATTGAAACACGATATAAAAAAGGTTAAACAGGAAATTGCCAAAAATGAGCCCCTTGTAGTCAGAGGCGTATTTTAAAAATTTAAATACAGCTTTCAAATCAGAACAAAGTTACAAATTAGTAGAATCAATCCGTATACCTCATCAAATATACATGATTCAAAATCTAGTTAAAATTCCATCATTAATTTACTAAATACACTGGCCACCTACGCAAGAGTTTAAAAATCAAATATGAATCACCCAAAAAAATGAGTAAAAAAAAGGGGACAACGTTGGTTATCCCCTTTTTCAATGAATATTAAAACCTTATTTAATTATAACTCTTTGCGTATAAAATCTACCTTCTACTTGTGTAGATAGAATAAATACACCATTATAACCTGTCATATCAATTTTATATACATTAGCATTATTGCCATTTCCACAATCTAACATGGTATTAATCTGCTTAATCATTCTACCGTTAATATCCAATATTTCCATATTCCCTATGACTTTCTTACTTTCAATAGTTATCAAACCATTACTTGGATTCGGGAAACAACGAATGCCAGCCGTAATAAATGAATTAACAGAATTCACTTCGTTGTCTTTTATGGTAACCGTAATAACGGAATCTTTACCTATCATACCTGGACCTTGAAGATTTCTCAAAGCAAAAATCAAAGTCTTGTCGCTATCATAAACGTTATCGTCGGAAATATTCGCTCTTACAACATAGTAGTTGTTGTTCTTCTTAACATTTACAGTGCGCGTATTGTAATCATAATCCATTGGTGAAACTGCAGTTCCGCCTATACACACTATATCTACACTGAAATTCTCGTCGGTAGGAAGAATATTTAACTCCATAGTGAATGAATCAGCTAACTCCGTAATTTCATCAACCGATTTAGAGAATTTAATAGTAGGTAAGGAAGCCATTGTGAAATCACTCAATGAACGAGGAGCTAAATAATATTTCTCGAAATAAGGTGATTTATTATCAAATTGAATTCCTAAACCAGTTACATTGAAATAACCAGTTGGAGCTGTAGTTCCATCGATATTAGTTTCAGCATCGATATTTAAGGTATCTATTCTACCATCAGTACTTTCAACTCTTACGTATTTAAATCCATTTGAATTTAGAGCGGTTTCAGGCCATTCTAAAGGATCTACTAATTTCACTCTACGCATTTGAATTAAATCAGATTCATTTGATTCTCCAACTTTCGAAGTTAAAACTACAGGGGATTTTAATTTTGCATTCGAGCTTAACCAAACAATAGTATCTAGGTTATCCATTTGAGCACTACCTTGGAACTGAGAAACACGACCTTGAATCAAAACTGAATCACCTTCGTTTACAGCATATCCATACGTTTTACTAGCAGAGAATACCCCAATACCACCAGTTTGATCTCTAACTGTAAAACCTAAACCTGTGCTACGAGTATTAACTCCATAAACTACACCAAAGATTCTGCAACGTACACCTGAGGAATCTACTGTACCATCTGCTTTGGTTTGCTTATTAATTTTACCAATTGTATATACCGGTAAATCATCATCAATGATATTAACTATGAATGAATCTGGTTGAAGTATTATTACGTTTGATACATTTATTAAACCAAATTTAATTCTTTCATTTCCTTCAAAAATTGCATCGTCCTTAATTGGTACATTAAATACAATGGTATCGGGAGTGGTATTTGAAATGGTTTTAATCTGAGATGTTGGACTGAATGTAAAGTCTGAACCTTCTTTTGCGGAACTCTCAGACGTATACAAGCGCAAAGCAAAGTCGCCACCCGCATCTTTTCTATTTACAACTCGAACTTTTACATCAACTGATTTACCCGTTTCATTAACATTGATTGATTTTCCAATCATTTGAATCGTACTTGGACCATCATTATCTTGAATTATAACACGAATCATAGAATCGCGAACAATTCCATCGCCCGAAATTTTACGAATTACCAAATTAATGGTGTCGTCTGGATCTGCTTTTACATCATCCCCCACTTTTGCAAAAATGGTAACCGAGTCAGGACCCGTTGATTTTCCAAAAGAGAAGGTAGTATCATTGTAAGTCTGACTTAATGAAAATTCTGAAGGAATCAATGTACTATCACCTTTTGACTTAACCATCAATCTAATTCTAGACTGAGTAGTTACACCGCGATCGATTTTAATTTCAATACCTACTTTACCAGCACCTTCATTTACTGTTACTTCTTTTGCCTTAACAGAAACATATGCATCATCATTATCCAAAATATCGATACCATGAGAAGTTTCAGTTCCCAACTTACTATTTGTTGGTTGATCTAACTTCAAGAAAATAGATTCAGTACCCTCAGAAATATTATCATCAACTAACGTAATTGCCGTAGTATCCAAAACATCATAACCAGGTTTGAAGGTTATGGTTTTAGGGGATGTAATTGAGTAATCGGTACCAGAACCGGTGGCTGTTCCTCCACTAATCGATAATCGTACGGTTTGATCTTCCGAATTGCTATACTTACGAGAAACATAGACTTCTACTTTACCAGATCCTTCATTTGTAGTTGAATTTCTCTTCCAAAATTGGATTTCTGGTTGAACCAATGGAGCTTCAAACTGGCTTATTTTTACAGGACTTGAGATTCCACCTGTTGGGCTTTTTGTGCTAATATTGCCAGGCCCCCATACTCCGTCTTTATCGAAGTTATTGTATACAAACAAACCATTTTTTGAATTTAATTGCACAATAGCTCTAACACCTGAATCCAAATCATTTGGAATAAAACTTCCCCATCTCCCTGACTTGCCAAAAACGGAATCTCTGAACCAAGTAGGTACTGTGGATGTTGTAGGGATTACATATGTAGCGCCTGTATGCACATCACCTTGAATACTAGCAATAGTAACCGGCCTACCTTGGCCATTGGTATTGTCATATAAAGCTACAAAATTAGTTGTATCTCCGAAAGATTTCCCCCAAATACCTGTTCCTGAACTTGTACCAGTAGTAGTTCCATAACTGATTACTTGCAATGAATCTTCACAATAATACTTTAACGTATCATTCGATTGAATGCCTAAAAATGTGATCGATAAATACAAATGATTTCCTGCTGTAAATCTACCAGATCCCGTTCCTACTATTCCGAACCAACCCTCGTAATCTCCTGTCATGGATGCGGTAATTGTATCATGCTCAGTATTTGAAAATGAAGGGCTCGTAATATAATGTTGCTTACCATTGGATTTGATATACATACCATTTCCGGCTCCTGGAGCTATAGAAGTTGATGTCATTTCTTGCAAACTACAAGCACGGATAATGTACTTGTAAGAAGAATTTGGCATCAAATTCATAATTCTCAAACGAGCATAAGTTACTCCCCGTCCGTTACTCGCACCGCTAGCAATATACTTCGGCACCATTACTCCCATCACATTTTGGGATGTTCGCTGAGCATTTGACTTTTGAAAAATCGCAGTCAGCAACATCAACATAATTAAATAGTATCTTTTTGTCATAATGAAGATAGTTTACAACAAAAATAGTCAATTTCCCTTATCAATCTACTACTTATTGGTCAGCCCTAACGAGCATACTCCAATTTTTACTTTTAAATTATCATTGATAGCATGGTAACATGTCTCTATTGTTGCTCCTGTCGTAATAATATCATCAACAATAATTAACAATAACGAGGTATCCACTAGATTCTCTTTATGATCAAATCTAGTTTGGAATTCGCTAGAATTAAATCTAAAAACACCTTGCATATTTTCAAATCTAGAAACTCGGTTCATCCGAGTCTGTGAATCTCGCATGACGGTCCGTTCCAATAAATCTGCTTGAATCTCGTATCCGCAAATTTTGGATATACCTTTAGCAATTTCTTCAGTTTGATTGTATCCTCGTTTTTTTCTTTTTTCGGGGGACATTGGAACTGGAATCAAAACAACTTCATGTGATTTGAGGTATTCCAAATCTATCAAACTCTCCCCCATTACTGTGCCCAAATAATGAGCAATTTCTGGATTTCCTTTATACTTAAGTTCCTTAATAATATCTGATGTCTTACTACCGCTTCGGTACTCCATCCAACCCCAACAAAATTCAAAATTACATCTACCCCAAAACACTTTTCCAATTTCATTTTTCATAGTATAATCCTGAAAATCGAGTAACGGCAAGTCATAGAAGCAGTGAACGCATAAATATTTTTCATATTTTCCCCAAAGAGTATTCCCACATACCACACAATGTCGTGGATAAACCAAATCTAACATTTCTTGAAATACTATATGCGAATTCCCAAACTTCCAAAATTCTTGAATGCGATTCATTTTCGTCGATTATTTTTAAACAACTACATTTAATTCAACTGCTTCCCTTAAAATTCAAGCACTTTTACACGACCTTTGTTATGCACTTTTTACAACTATGGCTAAACGCAACCACTCAACCGAAAATCCAGATATTCCTAAAGCGAAATTTTCAAAGGAAAATTTTAAAAAATCCCTAAGATTATTTCGATATATGTCGAGGAAAAATAGGTGGCTTTTTGCACTTGGAACACTTTTCTTAGCTATTTCAGCGGGTGCCTCAATAATGTTTCCCAAACTCATTGGAAATATGATGGACGGAGTTTTTGTGTACGACAAAACAGGTATATCTACAGCTCCTAATTCATCAAAATTGCGTGAAATTGCTTTCTATTTTATTTATCTCTTCGCAGTTCAGGCATTATTCAGTTTTCTAAGAATTGTATTATACGTGAAGGTAACTGAGAACATGACTTTTTCCCTTCGAAAAGATCTTTATAAGTCAGTAATAGGTCAGAAATTGGACTTTTTTCAGGAGAATCGAGTTGGTGAGATTTTATCTCGGTTCAGCTCCGACATTTCTCAGATTCAAGATACCTTTACGACCAATCTTGCTATGTTCCTTCGTCAAATTTTAGTAGGTGTTGGAGGAGTAGTTTTAATTTTTTATACCTCAAAAGAGTTAGCATTTTACATGTTACTTACTATTCCGGTAATTATCGTAATTGCTCTGTTTTTTGGAAGATTTATACGCAACATTTCTAAAGAAGTCCAAGATATTACAGCCAAAAATAGTGTTATTGTTGAAGAAACCACATCTGGAATTGTAAATGTTAAAGCATTTACAAACGAAGAATTTGAATTAAATCGATACGTTCAAAATGCAGATTTTTTACAAAAAGAAAGCATTAAACGTGGATATTGGAGGGGTGCTTTCTCTTCATTTATCATAGTTTGTCTTTTCGGTGCAATTGTTTGGCTTATTTTTATGGGATTGGGTATGGTACAAAAAGGAGAACTTGCCGTTGGCGAACTATTCAACTTCATGTTACTTACCGCTTTTGTAGGTGCCAGTATTGGTGGTTTAGCAGAACAATTTGTTCAAATACAAAAAACACTGGGAGCCATTGATCGAGTTCTCGACATCATTGATTCTCCCGTTGAAATAAACAATGTTACAGAATCCGTTCCCACCAATTCTAAGTTATCACTTGAAAAAATTGAATTTGCTTATCCATCTCGACCTAATAACTTAATCCTTAAAGATATCTCCTTTACACTTTCACCCGGCACTACCACTGCGCTTGTGGGACCAAGTGGTTCTGGAAAAACCACTATAACTGCATTGCTTTACCAGTTTTATCATCCTACTTCTGGACAGATTCAATTGAATAATACGGATATAACCCAATTTGATTTACACGAATACAGGTCACAATTTGCCTTGGTACCCCAAGAAGTACTGCTTTTTGGCGGAACCATTTTAGAAAATATTGCATACGGCAATCCAAATGCAAGTACAGATCAAATTTATCAAGCTGCTAAAGATGCTTACTGTTGGAATTTTATTCAAGATTTTCCAGAAGGTTTTAACACAGAAGTCGGAGATCGAGGATTAAAACTATCAGGTGGACAAAAACAACGTATCGCCATTGCACGAGCTATTTTGCGAAACCCTCAATTTTTAATATTGGATGAAGCCACTTCAGCTCTTGATTCTGAAAGTGAATTTGAAGTTCAAAAAGCTTTACAGAAATTAATGCAAAACCGTACTTCACTAGTAATTGCACACCGTTTGAGCACCATAAGAAGCGCAGATAACATTTTAGTGATAAAAAATGGAAAGATTTTAGAATCTGGAGATCACCAAAGTTTAATGAATCTAGATCAAGGGATTTACAAAAACATGGTAGAAAAACAATTAGAGCCAAGTGATTTTTTCTCTAACTTAGATTAAAATTAATTTTGAAACAATTAACATACTTCAAAAACAATATGAATGCATTGAATTTAAAATGGTTTTTGCTTTTTCTTTGTTTTGGAAGTGTTTCTGTTTTTGCCCAATCCAATGATCAACTAGCTCGTCAGCTTTTTGAAGACAAATCGTTTGATAAAGCTGTAATTTTATATGAGGAATTAGCCGACAAGCATCCCCAAAATCAAGAATATTATGAGAACTATGTTCAGAGTTTAATTCAACTCAATGAACACAAAAAAGCTCTAAAACACATCAAAAAGATAGGTAAGAAGAGTGCAAATCCGATTCAATTCCTTGTAGATGAATGCTGGGTTTTATCTTTAAAAAATGACACAAAGAATGAGAGTGATAAACTGTTTTCATTCATCTTGGAAAAGTCTAAGAATAATTTAAATGTTGCACTGCTTTCGGCAGATCTATTTAAATACCGCAATCTATCAGAAAAATCCATTCAGATTTTACAACAAGCCGAAGAAGTATTCGGCGATAACCCCCAACTATCGAATGAAATTGCTCTGCTTTATTTGGAAAATGGCAACCGACTTAAAGCATTGGAACGGTACCTCGACCTTATGGTTAGTTCCAATATTCGATATGAACAATTAAAACAAATTTTTGATACCTACATTACAGATAGTGCAGATATTGTTTCGCTTCAGCAACTACTGATGGTAAAAATACAACAGTATCCCAATGTACCAGCACTTGCGGAATGGTTAAAATGGACATTTGTTAACCTGCAGGATTGGGATAAAGCATTTATCTACGCTCGATCATTAGATAAACGTTTAAAGGAAGACGGACGTAGAGTGTACGATGTTGGGATTTTATGTTACTCAAATCAAGCATTTACCACTGCTGAAAAATGTTTCTCTTATTGTGTAAGTTTAGGTGAAAACGGAAATGACTTTTCTCGATCACAGACCTTTTTGCTTCAAAGTCGCTATAATCGTTTAAAATTGCAATACAATGATAGCCAAGATTGGTCTTCATTAATACTTGAATGTAAAAAATTTATTGCTGAAAATGGACCTATTAACGATGCACTTCCTGTAGCTGAAATATTAAGTGAATTGTATGTCCAAAAACTAAAAAACAGCGATTCTGCAATTGTAGTTTTAGAACCCTTTGTAGAATCTAAATTTCTTCAAAAATCAGCCACTGCTCAAGCAAAAATTGCACTTGCTGATGTTTTAACTATTTCTGGGGATGTTTGGCAATGTGAATTACTTTTAGCACAAGTAGAAAAATCCTTCACAGAAGACAACATAGGCCAAACAGCAAAATTTAAACGTGCTGAACTTTCTTTCTATCGAGGAGATTACGAATGGGCAAATATGCAATTAGATGTGCTGAAAGGAGCAACATCAAGGGTAATTTCCAACGACGCCATGGAATTGTCGTTATGCATAACAGACAATCTCGGTGTAGACAGTAACTATACAGCAATGAACTATTTTTCCAAAGCCAAACTATATCAAAAAATGATGCTTTTTGATAGTTCCTTGTATTATGCAAACTTAATCACAGTTCAATTTCCGTCACATTCTTTGGGGGATGATGTATTATATCTAAAAGCTAAAATCTCCGAATCTCGGGGTGACTATGAACGGGCGAAGGATTTATATAACACTCTAATTGGTGCTTATCCTAACGATATTTTAGCGGATAATGCTTATTATTATTTAGCTCAAATTTATCAGTACAAATTAAATAATCCTGAGAAAGCAAAAGAAGCCTACCAAAATCTCATAGAAAAACACACAAACAGCATTTTTATTGTAGATTCACGCAATCAATTCAGAAAATTGCGAGGTTTCTAATTATGGTTATAAAAACAAATCCCACAATATTTATTATTAATATTCGGAATTTAAACGTTCAACAGATATTACGATCAAATATTTCATTTTTGGATGCTAGAATATCTTCTAATTCGTATTATTACTATTACCTCAAATCATATGCATACTTCAATAAAAGAACATTATTTACATCCATATTAATATTGCTGTTAAGTTTTTTCTCAAATGATGTAAATGCACAACTTGAAAATCACATATTCAATTCGCCATTAACTACAGCTATTGAACAATCTGGATTAAAATCCGACAGTCAATCAAATATTCGAATTCCCAATATTTATTCCTCATGGATGTTTAAATCCAAAAAATTCATGAGTCCAGAGTTAAATATTTCAGACCCATTTCCATATATGGGGAAAAATGCTATTGGGTTAACCTCTCTGAATTATTTTAAAAACAATGAATACAGCGAATTTCACAATCCAGGTGAAACATTGTTGGGAACGCAATTAATTATTGGATTAAACAACGTAAATCTTAAACATAAAGAGCGATATTTCCGAGAAGAAAAGAAATCAAACCGACCAAAGTTATTGCAATCACGTATGAACTTAGGTCTTTTATTAAATTATCAGTACGGTGGCAATCAAGTTCAAGTATTCCCATTGATGAATATTCAATATTTTTTCAGCCGTTCTTATTTCAATTTTGGAAGTCTCAATTCCAACACCAATCATCGATTAACAGAAGCCATCTACAATTATGAATATACGTTTACCAAACCCATCGAATACGGTATTGAGTTTCGCAAATTTTCAAAGCGCTTGGATTTCAATACTTGGCTTGAATTTCGACAGTTAGCCATTAGAAAAACGTCACAACAAGAAATCATAGCATTTGGCAACCGCTTTTATTACCATATTATCACTGGAAAACACCATAATTTTGGAAGAGTTACCATACCTATTCAAACAATGATATATCATCGAGGCGGTGAGGCACTGGCAGTTGGAAAACCTATTAACACATTGGTAAATTATGCAACGGGTTTGAAATATACCTCAAATAGAAATTATTGGAACACAGAAATATTATATTTAGGAGCAAATGATATTTCCCCTGAACCTTTGAAAACACAAAAGAATGGTCATGCCATTTTTTTAAATACAACAGTTCATTTCAATCAATACTTGGGGATGGTACTTTCTTATTTCAATGGCTATAATTATTCAAGTCCACTAGGCGCAAGATTATTTTCGAATGAATATGTTTCAATCAATGACAATCGCTCACACCGCAGACAACTTATTCAAACTCGCTTATTTTACAGCAAACAAATCCCCAATACTCCATCTATTATAGATATTCGAGTAGAGCCAATTTACATTCTTGATCGAAATCAATTTGCATTTTCTACTGGTCTGTATTTTAAATATATTATTGGCCACTATACATATTAATAAATTAGAATAATAGACAAAATAGATGGTCTAATAATTAATCTATTACTATGGCTTACTTCAGATTATGATTTAGAGTCGATTCAGACTGGATATTTTTACACATTTAACACTATAGCTTATTGCAGATTATGATTTAGAGTCGATTCAGACTGGAGATCTTTACACATTTAACACTATAGCTTATTGCAGATTATGATTAAGAATCAAACTCTAAGCTTCGAGAATACTATTAATTTATTATTCAGTTGAATAGATTACTACTCACAAAGTACAACTTAGCCTCTGGATTTATCAGTAGCCAACACCATTCTAATACCCAAATTTGCTCCGATTTCCATAACATCAACCATTTGTTGCACTGTTAGATTTCGATCCAATCTCAGTACTACATTCAAACGATTCTCAGGATTTTCTGGATCATAGAATTCATCTCTACTTTTTATCAGACGTTGTTGCAATTCATCCAAAGAAACCGGTGTTTTCTCGTTTGCTATAAAGTAAAAAATCTGTGATTTTGTTGGGTCGTTTTCGTCAAACTTAACAGTTAAAATAAAAGGTTTAGTTTGTACTGTGGAAGTAGTTTTTGCTTTTGGCAACATGATTTTAATGACGTTGGGATTAGCCAATGTACTTGCTATTAGAAAGAATAATAGCAAGAAAAACATGATATCATTCAGAGCAGATGATTCTACTTCCGCATCTTCTCTGTGTCTCCTTCTTAATTTCATCTTAAATTAGAATAAAATTACAAATGAGATTTAACTAGAATCTCCATCAGGTTAAGACTTTGCTCTTGCAATCTTTCGGCAAATCGATCGATTTTACGAACATATAGCTGATAGCCGAGAAACGCGATAATACCAACCAAAAGACCAGCAAAGCTCGCTACCATTTTAGTATAAAGACCACCAGAAATGGCACCAATACTTAAATCATTTGTAGTTGAAATGGAATAAAATATATTGATTACCCCCCAAATGGTTCCTACAAATCCCAACATTGGGGCAACACGAGCAATTAAACTCAAATAATGCAAATTACTTTCCATTGCGCTCAGTTCAACAGATGCTTTCGTTTCCATTGCACTTTCTATTTCACGCATATTACTTCCCAAGAACCTCAAACCTGTTGCAATCACTTGTGCCTGTGCAGTAGGTGTTCGATCGCAATACGCCAAAGCTGAATCTGGGCGGTTCTCTTTTAAACTATCTTTTACAACATTAATCAAATTACTATCTATTGCCGCTCGTTTACTTACATAGATATACCGTTCAACAATAAAATATATTGCCAATAATAGAGAAAATGCTAAAAGAGCCATAACCACTCCACCTTTAGTCATGATTTCCAATACAGGTGCTGAAACATGTTCAGTTGCTCCAGCTGCTGCAGCCTTATTTGCGGTATCAGCAACAGCGCTTGATGCTTGTAATAAAGTTAAGAATAACATATCTATGCGAATTAACGATGTAATTAGGTAAATTAGTTTAGGGAAGTTTTAATAATTATCCCCAAATTCTTTAAATGCAGAAAAGCCGTACAATTTACTCAACACCCTGAACCGAACTATTGTGTAAATTAAACGAACTAAAAAATCGACTATTTGATTTCGGTTACCCCACCGCTAATGAGGAACTTTGTTAAAACACTAGGATCAACATCGACTGGTTCTATGTTGCTTTTCTCTACTACAAGCACTTCTCCTGCAATAGAATAACTCATCGGCAAATAAACGGAACAAAAGCCTGGTAAACCCAACTCCTCTAAATCTTCATCCGTTAAAAAGCCCAATCTCCAAGTTGTTTCAGTAATTTTTATTCTAACTGGTTTGGTGAATTTGCGATTATCACCAACAAATGCTTCGGTCATGTCTTTAGTTGTGCCAAAAATCCATGACAGTCCAGGCGCTTTTTCGATTATTCCTTCAAGAAATTCTAAAACTTGCTGAGCAACAACGCCTTGAGTGAATCGCCCTATTAAAGTTATTGCAATTACACCCGAAGCCAAATAAACCACAATTTCAACAAATGAAAGTTCATTTAAATGAAGTAAATCCGTAAAAATCCCTAAAATCCAGATCAGAATAACAATGGTTAAGGCTAAGGGTAGCACAACCAATAATCCTCTTAAAAAAAGATTAATCAAAACTCTGGCTTTAGGCTTCATATAGTTGAATTTATTATTCATTTTATTGTGTAAATTTCAAAAGGTCCTTTCCAATATCTGTTCTATTGAACTTGCCTTCGAATTGAACTTTGCTCAACAATTCATAGGCTTTTTCCGTAGCATCAATAATTGAGTCACCCAAATAGGTAACCGCAATAACCCTACCACCATTGGTTACTATTTTTTGATCCGCCAGTTTGGTTCCAGCATGAAATATATACCCATCTTGATCCGGCATTTTACCAGCAATTTTAGGCGAAGTAAAACTAATTTCATGACCTTTTTCTACTGATGATGGATACCCTCCAGCAACTGAAAAAACAGTAGCAGCAGTTTGAGGTTTCAATTCAAAGTCAATTTCACTAATACCTCCCTTTGCAATGGACAACAATAATTCAATCATATCACATTCCAATCGAGGAAATATTGCTTCAGTTTCTGGGTCACCCATTCGAACGTTGTACTCAATAACTTTAGGCTCGCCATTCACATTCATCAATCCCAAAAAAAGAAACCCCCTAAACGGATGTCCTTTTTCTGCTAAACCTTTAAATGTAGGACGAATGATATCATCCTCCACTTTCTTCATAAAACTGATATCTGCAAACGGAACAGGACTTATTGCACCCATTCCACCCGTATTGGGACCTAAGTCATGGTCAAAAATACGTTTATAATCTTTTGCAGAACCGAGAATTTTGTAATCATCTCCATCAGAAACGGCGAAAACCGAGATCTCAATTCCTTTAAGAAATTCCTCTACTACTACTTTACTGGAGGATTGACCAAACATTTTCCCCAAAATCATTTGGTTTAAAACATTTTTTGCTTCTTGAAGATCTTCAGTAATTATAACACCTTTACCCGCCGCAAGTCCATCTGCTTTCAAAACATATGGAGGTTCTAAGGATGCCAAAAAAGCATCAGAACTACTTAGATTGTGCTCATCGAAAGTTTGATATTTAGCAGTTGGAATTTGGTGATCCACCATAAACTCTTTGGCAAAATCTTTGCTCCCTTCTAACTGAGAACAAAATTGATCTGGTCCGGCTACAACAACTTTTCTTGAACCAATCTCTTCATTTTTAACTTGTATAAAGTCCGTAATACCAGCACAAAGTGGATCTTCATTGCCTGGAACAAGTAAATCAATTTTTTGTGCAATACAAAAGTTCCAAACCTCTTCAAAATTCAGGGGATTCAAATCAACATTTTCACCTACAAATGAAGTTCCAGCATTTCCAGGTGCAATAAAAAGTTTATTCAGTAAAGAACTTTGACTAATAAAATAAGCATAAGCATGTTCTCTACCTCCTGATCCTAATAATAAAATATTCACATAACAAAGTTACGTCGAAACCTCTGAATTGATTGAAATTTAATCGAATTTTTACTCTTCTGACAAATCCATTGATCCAAAGCTAAAATCTATTTTATCAGGATCAATTACTTTTCTTGGTTCAATTTGCTTTGGCTTTTGACGCTTAAGTCTCTCCACATAAGCCACTTCTTTTTCTGACAGAAAACGCCATTTTCCCCGTCCTAATTTCAATTTGTCAAATTCTCCAATTAATACCCGATCCAATGCTTCCACTTCATATTTAAAGTGTTCAAACATTCTTCGAACAATTCTATTTCTTCCTGAGTGAATTTCTAAACCAAGAATAGTTGGATCATTTTCATCCACAAAGCCAACTTGTTCAAAGTTCATAAATCCATCCTCCAATTCTATACCTTCAACCCAAGCCAACATGCTTTCCTTGTTGGGCTTTCTATCTAATTTTGCGCGATATATCTTTTTTATCTCAAAACTCGGATGAGTCATTTTTTGTGCAAATTCACCATCATTGGTTAACAACAGTACTCCAGTAGTATTGCGGTCTAGACGACCAACTGGATAAATTCGTTCTTTTCCAGGTAAATCAATTAGATCCATAACTGTTTTACGGCCATCCGGATCATCTGTAGTAGTAATGTAACCTTTCGGCTTATTCAAGAGGATGTAAACGGGTTTTTCTGGCATTATACGTCTACCTTCTACTTTGATCACATCTTTTGGTCCAACTTTCGAACCTAATTCAGTTACAACATTCCCATTAACTTGAACCAAACCTTGAGCGATTAATGCGTCAGCTTCCCTCCGACTGCATAAACCTGAATTCGAAATATACCGGTTCAAACGAATTTCTTCTTGTAATAACCTACTTCCCTTCTGAAGTCCTTCTCCGTGCTTTTGCAAATCGCGATTTGCCCCTTTATATCCAAATCCAGCTTTTACACTCTTAGATTCTATGCGCTCTCTTTTAACTTTTTTGGGTTTATTTCGTTCATTATTTGCATCGACTTCTGAATCTGAATAAGGATTTTTAGTATCGAATGTTTTTCCCTTAATTTTTTTAAAATCTTTAGAATATGCTCTTTGATTCGAATCTCCATAACCACCGCGGTTTTCTCGGCGGTCTCCACCGAATCCTTCACGCTTTTCACCGCGATTGAATCCGCCTTCTCTGCGATCTCTGTCACCGCCAAATCCGCTTGGTTTACGGTCTCTATCCCCACCAAAGCTGCCTCCATTTGATCTGCGATCTCTATCTCCAGACCCTCCTCTGCGGTCATTTCCGCCAAAGCCACCGCGATTTTCTCGGCGGTCTCCACCGAATCCTTCACGCTTTTCACCGCGATTGAATCCGCCTTCTCTGCGATCTCTGTCACCGCCAAATCCGCTTGGTTTACGGTCTCTAT
>CAMDDG010000020.1 GCA_945890895.1 Chitinophaga pinensis
GCAAGCGTGTCGCTACATCCATCGCTTACAATGAGTTTGTAGACAACGGTATCTGTTACCACGACTTTGTGGGTAGATTTGTTGGATAATCCATTGTCCCATAGATAGTTATAATTAGTTTTATCACCGCCAGTGGCTACTGCAATTAGGTCGAAATTTGAACCGGGACATACATCCTCAGCCGCAGGAGTAATCTTCACTTTAAGTGGATCTCTGACTACGACAACGATAGAATCGGTAGTTCCAAAACCCGTACATTCATCAAATACGCTGAAATGGTATTTTTGAGTAGTTTTTGGACCAATTTTGCCCGTTGAGGGATTCATTTGAGAGGGAGGATAGGATTTAGCATTCGCAAGAACTACATTTTTAAATGTGGGATTGAATGTATAACTATCACCATAGCAAATAACAGCGGTGTCGGGGCCCAGGTCTACAGAAATTGTTTTGCGATAACCAACATATTCAAATTTGAACCCTTTGCCTTCAACCATCGGATCTGAGTATTGCTTGAAGATAATTTTATTCTTCAGCAGTTTGAACCAAGTTCCACCAAAAGGAACGGATGATCCCGTAAATGAAGCAATTTTGTTGGCTTGAGTGGTATCCGTGTGAAAAAGTACCAAAGAGTCAAAACCATTTTCATAATCAACATATTTGAATCGGAAAAGAATGGAGTCGGCATTGGCAATGTCCAGATCCAAACGAACTGTTTTTAATGGTCCATAATTATCTTCACCTCCGTCATCATAAATAAAACCATGACAAACTTGAGTAGTTGCAGCACCTTTAAGAGGAAGTAATACGGCATTACAGATATCGTATGTGGAATCTATTTTGACATAATTGTTAATGATTAACGAATCTTTTTTACCATTAAAGCAACTTTCAGCTACTAACTTAATGTTATAATGTCCGTAACTGTTGTACACGTGTGAAGGTGAGGTGGTTTGAGTAGAATTACCATCCCCAAAAAACCAAGTAGTTTTAGAATAATTTTCAGAAAGATTGGTGAATTGAATAGCCGTATTCTTGTTGCATGCTAATGTATCTGCCCTGAAGTTGGCTTTAACATAATTGGAGTCATATTTTGCACCCACTCCGCAAACCCACCAAGCATTGGTAGTGGCTATAACTTCTTTAGAACAGTTGCCAAAAAGGTCAATTGCGCTGATGATGCTATATGTTCTAGCATCTGCATACGTGGAAGAAGGGGTTAGGTAAACGGTTAAATTTCGATATGCAATTTTTGCTGCTTTATCGAATCCAATAGAAGCGATATTGAAAGCATTTCCTACCTCATTTGTGCCCGAAGCGCCGTTGGCAATCAGATAATACCAATAGTTTTGAACTCCACTATTTGTATGAACTCCACCGTTATCCAATGTTCCACTGTACCAATTGTTTCCTTTGTAGTATTTGGGATGACCAAACGAATTGGGGTTTGACATGGAACGTATACCTGCAGCCGCAGGAGTGCAGTCTTCACCAATTAACCAGCTCCATCTTGCGGGTCGAATCCATGTTTCAATACTTTGTCCAAAAATATCACTGAAACTTTCATTTAATGCTCCGCTTTCGTCTTGGTACGTTAAGTTAGCAGAGTTGGTGGTTACAGCATGTGCAATTTCATGTCCACAAACATCAATTGTGGTTAACGGACTCGTAAAATTGACACCATCTCCGTCCCCGTATGTCATACCGGTTCCATTCCAAAAGGCATTGGGATAGTTATTGTTAAAGTGAACAAAGGAATAGATTTTAGCGCCGTTGTTATCGTAGGAATTTCTACCGTGTTTTTGCAAGAAATAATCGTAAGTTGCTTCGGCTCCCCAATGTGCATCGGTTGCTACTTCATCTTTATTTGCATTTACATTATTCCAAACATTATCAGCATCTTTAAAATGCACAGCAGCACCATAATTGGTTCCTTTTTGCATGTTATAGGTTTCAATTTTTCGTCCATTGAGAGATTCAATCAATCGATATTCAGTAGGAGATATGCTATCGGTAATAATGGTTCTAACACCGGAATACTTTGTTACCGCCGTTCCAGGTTTATTGGCATGTAAAATCAAGTTTTGTTCAGCGATGATTTCTCCACTTTCTGCATCAACAAACACTTCAACTCCAAATAGAGGCTCTTGAGAGTAAATTTGAAAGACGTGACATAAACGTTGAGGCAAATTCAGGTCAAAATTACGACTGCAATACATGGTTTTTCCCTTTGGGAAGTAACTGGTGTCTTGCACTCCAGTTGCTTGTTTAAGAAAATCGTTCATGTGTTGATCCTGCCAATAATACTGCTCAGATGGATGGGATTTAAGTGCAGTATTTAGGGCTTCAGAGGAGGTGATTCGAAGTTGTCCTTCAAATTTATTTTCGGGAATGAAATCGCCATTGATTCGATAAATTCCAGATTGATTCGTGCGTTCGTTGGGAGAAATTTCGTGTATAATTCCGATTCCCAATTTTACTGGAATGCGCTTGTAATGCATTTGATATCGCGTATGCCATTCGGATTCGGTAGTGAGTGAATTAACTTTAACCCAACTAATATTAGAGGAATAATTCGTTACTTTATTCAGTATTTTTGTATGTTCCTTGGATTTAATGGGTTCAGCAAATTCAATAAACTGCGGAGTTTTTAATACGGGGTGTATGATGGAGTTTTGCGCAAATGACATAGATGAAACACCTACTAAAAATGCCATTAACAACCACGAAAGATTTCTTCTCATTATATACAAAATCGACAAATAATCAGCAAAATACCACAAAAAACGCGATTACCCAATATTTTTGCGTCATATTAAAATGAAAAACCGTTCGAAAAAAATTAATTATTTAATCGGAATATTCGCACTCTTAATATTCTGGCCTGCATTTCATAGCATTACCAGTGGAAATGATTTCGACATTTTTATACGTGCAGCTTATCATTTGAATGAGGGAAAAGAATTGTATACTCAACCATTCGTAAATGGTTTATACTATTATTATTCACCCATTTTTACTTGGTTCTTGCAACCCTTTACTCCGTTGAAAGAATATGTAATTTCTGACCAAGGTCAATTTAAAGGTATCACCTACGCATTGGCTCTCGTTAAAGTGTTTTGGTCAGTATTGGGGATGTTTTTAACTTGGCGAATTATCCGAATTGTTGCTTCTGTATTTAAATTTCAAAGCACGAGAAACGAGTTTCTTTTTTGGCTCATTTCTATGATTTTATGTTACCGTTGGTTTTTCATGAATTTGTGGTACGGGCAATTGACCATATTTATTTTATGGGGTATTTTAGAATCGCATTTCGGATCTGTTTTTAAGGGCGTATTTAAATGGTTTCCAATAGCTTTAGGCATAAATATTAAAATTCTTCCTTTGGTGTTTTTGGGGAAATGGACGCTGGAAAAAAATGTAAAAGCTATTATACAAGTTATGTTCTGGTTTGGAATATTGGTTTTAGTTCCATTTATATTTTATCCTTGGGATTACATTTCCGATCAAACCATAAAATGGTTCTCTGCTATTAATCCCCTGAAGAAAAATCACGTTATAACCGTAGGAGAAGGCGGTTTTATTGATGTAGGTGCTATGGTAGTGAAGTTTTTTACCGATTATAAAATACCCACTGAACCCATGGCATGTGTTAAAGTGTTATCGCATGATGCAATTTTTTGGATAACTCAGTTTTTACGCTTATTGGTAATGGCTATAACTGCTTGGCAATGGTATACTTGGAGTTCCAGAAGAACTTCTTTGATATCCAATCCACAATCCAATGAAACCCATGTAGAATTCGTTAAAGTTTCATTGTTTACATTAATTATCCCCTTGATTTTTCCGCATCAACGAGATTACTCTTTGACACTTGCTCTGCCTTCTTTGGTCTTTGTAATATATAATTGGATACAGTTTCCTCAAGAACAATCCAAGTTATTTTTAGCCTTATTTTTAGTTCCGCTTACCATGATGGGTTGCGTTGTGTTTTTTGAATTGTTTTCTCTTGAAACTCGTTATTGGATTATTGGTTCTCGAATTCAAGGTTTAGGAGGCCTGATTTATTTCTTTGTTTTCAATGCATGGCTTTTTCGGAAATTAACCTTGTTAACCGGATCTAAATCGCTGGCATCGAATTAATATCCCTAAAAACAACTATTGAAAAATTAAAATCGGTAATTTAACTGTATTTGGTGCATGCGCGGAGCACTCATATCTGCGGGTCTTCCCATAAATATTTGTTGAGTTGTGTTCCTGATTAAATAGTTAATGCGGAAACTGGGACTCAATTGATACCCCATTCGAACATCAAATATATGCCCATTTATGGCACCTTGTTCGAACTGTTTTTTTGCGCCATTTACTACAATATCTTGCAAGAAAATTTGGTCAATATTCTCAAAACCGGTTTCATAACGATAACTCAATCCCAATTGAAATTTTTGGTTACTCCATTGAACATCGGCTCTGATTGTATGACGATTGCGGTATTTGAGGAAGTTAGTAGAGGTGTCGCTTAAGGTGCTTTTATAAATTAAAGGAACTTCTCGGGTTCCATCAAAACCATATCCAATAGTATCTAAAGGGTTTCTTGCAGTCGGTAAAGCGAAAGTATAGCCAACAAGCCATTCCACTTTACTTCCTTTATTATTCAATTCCCATTTTCCCATGCTTTCAATTTCCGCACCTCGAATATTCACTTCGCCAATATTCACACTTTTAAAACCCAAGTCGAATGGAATGATGCCCCCGCTGGTATTTTTCCAACTATTGAATGTGTATTCCATTAAGTTGTTAATATCCATGTTGAACACCGAAATGTCAATCAAACCAGAAATGGTTTTACCTCGTTTTTTCAGTTGGAATCCTTGTTTGAAACCCAATTCAATGCTTTTAGAAGATTCCGGTTCTAAATTTGGATTGGGTAGAACACTAATGTTTCCCGAACTCGTGCGAGTAAAAAGTTCAGCCATAGACGGAAATCGAAATCCTTCACCATAAGAAAACCTAAGCGAGTTAGATCGACTCAATTGATAGTTTAATCCGGCTCTATGAACCGGTTTAGACCGAACTTTGCCATCTAAATTGAAGTACTCATAACGACTACCGGCTTCTAAATTTAATTTTTTGGTTTTGAAGGAAAGTTGAACATAACCTGCATGATTTCTGGCTTGATGATTCCCTTCGTATAAAGCAGATTGACTATTAGTTAATGAATTCACTGCCCCCAGTGATAGGTTTAATTGACGTTTTTTTGATGGGGAATTTTCTATAATATTTGAGTTTTGATCGGTGTTTTGGCCTGTTGTTTTGGATTCAGTTTCGTGCTTAGACTTGCCCCAAGAAATAACTCTATTTGATTTCCATTCGGAGTAATAGTATTGACTTTGGTTATCTTGATTGTTGTTGGGATTGCCATTGTCAATATCGTTTTTCACTGTAAAAATTCGATTTTGCAATTTGTGTTTCCATTTGGCTCCAGTATATTCTATATAGGGGTCAATAAACAGTCGTTGTCCCAATGTTTTAGAAAACGCACTATCTTGAGTAGTATATCCTAATATATTGCTTTCCCAAATAAGGAAAGAGCCGCTTTCTCCTTTTTGAACACTGCCATTCAAACCCAATTTCAAGTTGGGTAATTTTTTAGTTTGATAAAAATATCTCCAGTTCATTCGAATGCGGTAATCCTGCGAACTCATGCGGTAACCATCATCATTCAGTTGATTCCAACTTACCGCGAAGGAATGTTGTTTAATTCGTTCTGAATAAATTCCGTTGAAACCATAAATGGATTTAGTTTTTGGGGATATTTTCAAGGAATTAGGGATATCATAAAAACCATAAAAAAGGGAGATATTGGCAGATGGTTTGGCATAAATTGGCGAGGATTTTAGGTTGATTACACCATTCAAAGCCGAAGAACCGTAGAGAACCGAACCTGCAGATTTTATAACTTCCACACTCGATATTCCTTCAATGGGAAGAAAACTGAACGGAACCGAACCGGCATCCCCCGTAATCATTGGCATTTCATCGATCGTAACCATAACTCTGCTTCCAGCACCATAACTCCAGCCACTACCACTTCGGATATTTATTTGATCATCGTTGATGGTTACACCGGGAACTTGTTCTAATGCCGTACCCAAATTGGTAGTTATTTTATTTTCAATGAGATACGGTTTTAAAATACTTACACCTACTGTGCTCTCTTTTAAAGTTGCATTTTGTTTGTTAACAATAACAACTACCTGATTAAGAAATTCAAAATCGGTGTATCCTGAATTCGGCAATTGAGAATTAATAAGGCCCGGTTTTAAAGGTTTTAATGTATCAAAACGGGCGGAATTTGAGTCTTTTCGAATGATTATATTTTGAGGTTCTACCTGAGAAAAAAGGGCAGTCGTTGTGGATATTAAACAATAGATAATAAAAGTTGTAAAGTGTTTCGTAATTTCCATGTAAATTCGTACAATAATTCTATTTAATACAATGATACGTAACTTGAGATGGATAATTGTTATTGCGGTATTGGCATTTATCCCCGAATCAACATTCGGACAAATTTGTACACCCGACACGGGTCTTAAAATTCCAGGTTTCAAACCAGCAATTTTACCCGATGGTGATGTAAATCAATCCTATTCTGTAGGTATTACAGTTAAAGTATTTAAAGATACTCAAGTTTCGCAAGGTGGACAAACGGTTTCAGCAACAGTTGACTCCATGGTATTGACCGGAGTTATTGGTATGCCGAACGGATTGAAATATGAGTGTTTGAACACGTGTAAATTCACCCCTTCAACATTGAGTTGTGTAAAAATTGATGGTACTCCAACGCAATCGGGTGTGTTTCCTTTAAAATTACCCATTTTGATTTATGCAAAAGTGTTTGGTGTAGTTCCTTTAACTCGACCCGATACATTGAGAAATTTTGTACTTTTGATTAAAGGAAATTCTGCTTCAGTTGCTGATGTTCAAAAATTGGGTTTGAGTGTTTATCCAAATCCAGCTAAAAACACAGTTCAGGTTGTATCTACAGAAAAACCTACATTGTTTAATTTGTTGGGTGAAATCGTTATGGTTGACATGAAACAGCAAGAAATGGGTTATGAATTGAACATAAGCACATTAAAATCAGGTGTTTATTTTGTTCGCAATCGTCAAGGATCGGTTAAGTTATTTGTAGAATAATTCTGCTTCAACAGTTTTGTTATTTTTTATTCTTCAGTAAACACTAAAATAGTATTGTGGCAGAGGTTAAGTTTCAATATACTATCCCAAAAGCAAAAGCAGAAATACCTGCATTAATTATTCTCTTGGTGATTGACTTTATTGGATGGGCGTTCCATTTTGGAATGTTTTCATGGACAGGTGGTTTTATTTGGTTAGGTTTCTCAACTCCCATTTTATTGTGGATTTATAAAAAGAGAAAAGGAGACTATTTTGTTAAAATAGATGAAAATGGAGTTTCATGGAGAGAGAATTTCTTTTCTAATTATGTTTTTATTCCTTGGAATTATCTGCAACGAATTGATTACTTGGTGTATGAAATAAATTTTATGCTAAAAGAAACCGCTCAAGTTGTTTCTTTTGGAACCAGTGGTTTGACTGATGATAAAGCGGAAGAATTGAAAAAGGCCATTAGTGATATGGTGGAGATAAATGCACAAAAAAATACCCATGTTTAAACCCAATTTTGATTTTATTGAAGAGCTGAAATGGCGTGGTTTATTGCACGATACCATTCCTGGTGTTGAAGAGTTGTTGAATAAAGAACAAGTTACCGCTTATATAGGCTTTGATCCAACAGCCGATTCTTTGCATATTGGCAATATGGTGCCCATTATGCTCCTTACACTTTTTCAAAAAGCAGGACATAAACCTGTGGTATTGGTTGGTGGAGCAACGGGTATGGTTGGAGACCCGAGTGGAAAAAGTTCTGAAAGGAAACTTTTAGATTTAGATGCGCTAAATAATAATTTAGAAGGTCAGAAACGTCAATTGATGAAGTTTTTGGACTTTTCGGATGCTCCGAACGCTGCAATTGTTGTGAATAACTACGATTGGTTTAAAAATTGGAGTTTCTTGGATTTTATTCGCGAAGTAGGTAAACATATAACCGTGAGTTATATGATGAGTAAGGATAGTGTAAAGAATCGTTTGGAAGCTGGAGGTTTATCATTTACTGAATTTAGTTATCAGCTGGTTCAAGGATATGATTTTTTGCATCTTTACAAAGAACATAACTGTAAAATACAAATGGGTGGTAGTGATCAATGGGGAAATATCACCACAGGAACTGAGTTGATTAGAAAAATGGCACAAGGTGATGCTTACGCTATTACTGCTCCCTTAGTTACTAAATCTGATGGAACGAAATTTGGAAAAAGCGAAGGCGGTAATGTATGGCTTGATCCTGAAAAGACCAGCCCTTTTGCATTTTATCAGTTTTGGTTGAATATTTCTGATGAAGATGCTGAAAAATTCGTAAAAATTTACTCCTTAAGATCACGAGATGAAATTCAACAAGCCATTGATTCTCATAAAGGAAATGAGTTTTTACGGGGTTTGCAAAAATTCCTGGCTGAAGAACTAACCATTCGGGTTCATTCGGATGAGGATTTAAACTTGGCTGTAAAAGCAACTCAAGTGTTTTTTGGAAACGGCACTTCCGAAGATTTGATTTCATTGGATATTCAAACCTTATCAGCTTCTTTGGAAGGCATGGAAAAATTCCAAATTGAAAACAGTAAAATTCAATCTGGCTTGCCTATTTTGGATCTTTTAGCTGTAGAAACTCAGATTTTTCCATCTAAAGGTGAAGCAAAAAAGATGATTTTGGCCAACGGATTTTCTATCAACAAGTCGAAAGTGTCGAATGCAGATGAAATTATTGATCAGAAGTTTGTTTTACACAATAAATACATAATAGTACAGAAGGGTAAGAAAAATTATTTTGTGGTAGAACTCATTTAATTGAGGGTTTTTTGTGAAGTGGTATTTCATCCAGTAAGATCTAACTGCATTCCCAAATAAACGCCTTAAAATGCACTTAAGTTTAACTTTATATATTTACTATTATCCATTAATTTTTAAAATTCGAAATCTATGAAAGGTATAATCTTGGCAGGTGGATCAGGGACACGTTTGCATCCATTAACATTGGCTATCAGCAAACAATTGATGCCTGTTTATGATAAACCCATGATTTATTATCCGTTGTCTGTGCTCATGATGGCGGGGATAAATGAAATCTTGATTATATCTACTCCACACGATCTTCCCCATTTTCAAAGATTGTTAGGAGATGGTTCTCGACTTGGATGTAGATTTGAATATAAAGAACAGCCTTCTCCCGATGGTTTAGCACAAGCATTTGTTTTGGGTGCAGATTTTATAGGTAGTGATTCTGTGGCACTGATTTTGGGAGACAACATTTTTTATGGTTCTAATTTGATTGATACGTTGAAAAGTTGTTCGGATCCTAACGGGGGAATTGTTTTTGCTTATCACGTATCTGATCCTGAAAGATATGGTGTGGTTGAGTTTGATAAAGAGTTAAATGCATTGAGTATTGAAGAAAAACCGATACAACCTAAGTCAAATTATGCGGTTCCAGGGTTGTACTTTTACGACAATTCAGTGGTTGAAATAGCCAAGAATTTGAAGCCTTCAGCTCGTGGGGAATTGGAAATAACCGATGTAAATCGAATTTATTTAGAAAGAAATCAGTTGCAAGTTCGAATCATGAGCCGCGGCACAGCATGGTTAGATACAGGTACTTTTGCCTCGTTGATGCAAGCCGGTCAGTTTGTGCAAGTATTAGAAGAGCGGCAAGGATTGAAGGTTGGATGTATTGAAGAGGTTGCATGGCGACAAGGATTTATTGGTTCTGAACAACTTATAGAAATTGCTCAGCCGCTAAAGAAAAGCGGATATGGGTCTTATTTAGAGAAAATTGTAAAAATTCAATCTCAATAATCATAAAATATTCATCGGAAAATTGAATATGGAAAGTAGATTAAAAGAAATAAAAGATAAAATTGAACGTGTGCTATTGAAGTATACGGATCTCTTGCAAGAGCACAATACGTTGTTGTTGGAGAATCAATCAATAAAAAAGCAACATGAAGAATTTAAGTTAAGTAATCATCAAGTTTTAGAGCAAAATAGCGAGCTCGAATTAAAAGTAAATGAACTTAACAAACAGTTGACTGAATTATCAAATGAAAATATTCAGCTTCATAATCAACTGGAAAAGTTACTATCAGAATCGAGCATAGACAAAAGTACTGATGTTGTAACTCAGTCTGAATTGGATTTATTCAGTGCGCAGGATTCGGAGTTCTCTCAGAGTAATTATGATTTGTTAGAACAAATTGAATCCTTAGAAAATAGAATAACTGGATTAAAAAGCGATAACGATATTTTAAGAATGAATCTTTCCCGAAAAGACGCATTTATACTTCAATTGGAGTCGGAGAAAAGATTGTTAAAAATTAAAATAAGTGATTTAGAAGAGGAAATTGCATTAAAAGAAAACACCATAGAAATTCAAAAAAATACACTGAATGATTTAAAGGAACAGAATAAATTGATTAAACTTGCAAAAGAAATGTCACCTGACAAAAACGTTAATCATGAATTGAAAATCAAGATTAATGAATTGGTTAGAGACATTGATAGGTGCATTGATTTATTAAATGATTAAATACTATGGACAATAACGAAACCGTTCTTTTATCTGTTAATATCGACGGGCGAACTATGCGTTTGCGTGTCGCTAAAAAAGATGAAAAACAAGTGTTATTGGCCTCGGAGTTATTGAATAAAAGAATCGACGGATTTAAGCGTTTTGGTTCTACCGATCCTGTGGATCGATTATCGTGGGCAGCATTGGATCTTGCAGGGGAAATCGTGAGAAATCCCAAACAAGCCAATACCACAACCGCGTTGGATAATTCTGAAGAAACAGAAAGGCTGATTCAAGAATTGGATCAGTTATTGGCTGATTTCTGAGAAATAGTATTTTGATTTTAACATCTCTCTGCTCCAAGTAAACATAAAATGGAGTAAAAAATGGACATTATTGTATTCATCCTTGCCGGATTAATTGCAGGTTTAGGCCTGGGTTACGTCGTGTTTGTAACCGCAAGAAAAAATCAACTCGATTCAGAGAAAGCACGAATTTTGGAAGAAGCCAAATCACAAGGTGAAAACCTCAAAAAAGATCGTATTCTGGAAGCAAAAGAAAAATATATGCAGTTGCGCTCGGAGTACGAAAAAGAAGTGAACAAACGTAATCAAGAAATCTCAAATTCTGAAAATCGCATCCGTCAAAAAGAACAATCTTTGGATGATAAATTAAAGAATTTTAAACAGAAGGAAGATGAGTTAACTTCAAAACAACAACGATTAGACGCTCAAGTTGAGTCGTACAAGAACAAAGAGAAAGAATTAAATTCTTTGAGAGATCAACAACTTTCAAAACTCGAAGCCATTGCTGGATTGACTCAACAAGATGCTAAAGAACAAATGCTTGAAGCCATTAAAGCGAAATCTCACACAGAGGGTTTAACTATGGCTAAAACCATTATTGAAGAAGCAAAATTGGGTGCTACTCGTGAAGCTAAAAGAATCGTTCTTCAAACCATCCAACGAACAGCTGCAGAGTTGGCAATTGATAATACCGTTACTGCGTTCCCATTGGAATCAGATGATGTGAAAGGTAGAATTATTGGACGTGAAGGTAGAAATATAAAAGCGTTTGAAGCAGCTACTGGTGTTGAAATTTTGATTGATGACACCCCAGAAACTATCGTTTTAAGCTGTTACGACCCCATTAGAAGAGAAGTTGCACGTGTATCTTTAGAACGTTTGATTCGTGATGGTAGAATACATCCAGCTCGAATTGAAGAAGTAGTTGAAAAAACACGCAAACAAATCGAAGAAGAAGTAATTGAATGGGGTGAAAGAACGGTTGTCGATTTAGGAATAACCGGTTTACATCCAGAATTGATTCGTTATGTTGGGCGTATGCGTTTTAGAAGTTCATACGGTCAAAACTTGCTTAAACACTCGCGTGAAGTTGCTCGTTTATGTGCTACCATGGCTGCTGAAATGGGATTGAATGTGAAACTTGCTAAACGTGCAGGGTTGTTGCACGATATTGGGAAATGCCCAGATAATGATGAGGAAACACCTCACGCATTGTTGGGTATGAAGTTGTGCGAGAAATTTGGAGAACATCCTGAAGTGTGCAACGCAGTTGGTGCCCATCACGATGAAATAGAAATGACTTCATTATTGAGTCCTATCATTCAAGCGTGTGATGCAATTAGCGGTTCTAGACCCGGTGCCCGTAGAGGAGATGAACAATACGTAGAGCGTATTAAAGAAATGGAAAACATGGCTTTAAGTTATCCCGGTGTTGAAAAAGCTTATGCAATTCAAGCCGGTAGAGAACTGCGCATTATTATGGGTGCTGAAAAAACAAATGATGAACAAGCAGATGTTTTGGCTTTCGAATTATCCAATCGGATTATGACGGAAATGCGCTACCCCGGTCAAGTGAAAATTACAGTTATTCGCGAAAAAAGAGCGGTAGGTGTAGCAAAATAGCAATTACAGTTAATTAGAAACCATATGAAAATCCCTATAATTAATAGTTATAGGGATTTTGTTTAATAGCCACTTTAATTCAAAATCCATTGACAGGTAAACTATACATTGTTCCAACACCCATAGGCAATCTTGGCGATATGACCTACAGAGGAGTGGAGGTACTCAAAAGCGTAGATAGAATTCTGGCAGAAGATACCCGAACCAGTAAGGTGTTATTAAATTTTTATGAAATTTCTACTCCTTTAGAGAGTTTTCATTTACATAACGAACATTATAAGTTGAATCATTACATTCAACAACTTAAAAATGGTGTCAACATAGCTCAAATTTCCGATGCAGGAACTCCTGCAATTTCAGATCCAGGATTCTTGTTGGTTAGAGAAGCGCTTCGAAATGAAATACCCTTAGAAGTGTTACCGGGAGCCACGGCATTCGTGCCCGCATTAATTAAGTCAGGATTCCCTTTACACAAGTTTATCTTCGAAGGATTTCTACCGCAAAAAAAGGGACGACAAACTAAACTCAAAGAATGGTCACTAACGTCTGATACCATTGTTTTCTATGAAAGCCCTCATAAATTATTAAAAACCCTTACTGCTTTAAGCGAATTTTGCCTACCGAATAGAAGAGTAAGTGTATCTCGTGAACTCACCAAGAAATTTGAAGAAACCGTTACTGGAACTTTAACTCAGGTGATTGATCACTTTACGCACCATGCTCCCAAAGGCGAATTTGTTGTAGTTTTGGAAGGTGAATTAAAATCAAATCAAATCGATGGTGTGGATATGGATTTAATTGGCGAATAAAATTCATTGAATATCTTTTTCTAAGAATCATGATGTTCTTAAGAATTAAATCGAATTTAAGTCGTTAGATGGGCAATGCAATTTCTATAATATGAATCAGAATCTATGGTTTTTTAACAAAATGGAAAGAATCCCTACTTGGATTTGGATATTGCTTCCGAGTGTTTTGTTTTTTCTTGCTTGGCATCCAATTGCATTGACGCCTTTGCTATTCGTGTCGTTTTTGCCCTTTATTGTTCTCTCTAATCGATTTATTAACGCTAAATGGTATAAGTTCAATGGAGTGTTATTTGTATCCATTTTAGGATGGAATTTAACTACAACTTGGTGGGTATATTACGCTAGTGCACCTGGAGCTGTTGCTATGTTAATCTTGAATTCATTATTTATGCTAATTCCGTTTGCATTTGTAAGGAGACTGAAGCGTAAGAATTACTCTAATTCATTTACTTGGTCGGTATTTATTGTAGCCTGGTTGTCTTATGAGTATGGACATCATCGTTGGGATTTATCTTGGCCTTGGCTATGCTTGGGGAATGGTTTCTCGGGGATGGTAGACTTGGTTCAATGGTATGAGTTTACAGGAACCTTGGGTGGTACTTTTTGGGTTCTATTAGTGAATATTTTGGTTTACTTCAACGTGTTTACTTCCCCCGAAAGAGTAGAGAAATCATCCGTGAAATGGACTGGATTTTCATTAGTGATTGTACTTGTGATGCCGGTAATCGCATCCTTGATGATTAAATGGATGCGGAGTGATCAAGTCCAAAAAGGTAATTCAATTCAAGTTGCAGTAATGCAACCATCTTTTGATCCGTGGACAGAGAAATTTGTACGGAATCCACTGGATTTGGAACAAGAAATGCTGCAATTATCCAGTCAAGTGATAGATACAGCTACCGATTGGCTGATCTGGCCAGAAACATCCTTGGTTTCTAATATTGATATGAAAAATCCGGATGCAGATCCTCAAATTCAAATGTTAAAAAATGATTTGTTTCGCAAATATCCAAGTTTAAACGTACTAACTGGGGTCAATGGGATAGAATATTATCAAAGTGAAACAAAACCCAATCGCTCTGCAAGGAAAAGTCAGTACGATGAAAACCTTTGGTACAATTTATACAATTCTGCACTGTTGATTTCAAAAGAGCAACCTATACAAATTTATCATAAGAGTAAGTTGGTGCCTGGAACAGAGCAAATGCCATTTATTCAAACGATTCCATTTCTTGAGAATTTGGCAATCTCATTAGACGAGAATAGTTCAACGGGTAGTTTGGGAGTGTCGGAGTCGGCTTTAGCTCTGGGTGGTTCAAACCAAACTAGAACAGCTCCAATTATTTGCTATGAAAGTATATATGGTGATTATGTAGGTGAATATATTCGCAATGGTGCTCAGTGGCTTTCGATTGTGACCAATGATGCTTGGTGGAATAAAACTGCTGGGTATCAACAGCATTTCTCGTATGCGAAACTACGCGCCATTGAATACCGAAAGTGGATAGCGCGTTCTGCAAATACAGGTACTAGTGGATTTATTAATCCTTTGGGTAACTCCATTCAGTCATCTTCTTGGTATGAAAAAGTTTGTCTTCAACAAACCATCTATGCAAATGACACAAAAACAATTTATTATTACCTTGGAGATGAAGGAGTTTTAGGCATTTTAACCGCATTGATTTTTTTAATGAGTTGGTTAAAACGTCAATTAGAAATGCGCAAATTAACTCATTAATTTAGAGATTTTTGCCAATTCCAAGCATCTTTGAGCATTTCAGCTAGATCTCGTTTTGCGTTCCACCCTAAAACTTTTTCTACTTTAGTGGTATCAGCCCAAACTTGAACAACATCACCTGGTCTTCGTGGTCCCATTGTATGAGGTACAGGTATTTGATTTACGTCTTCAAAAGTTTTTATAACATCCAAAACACTACTTCCACTTCCTGTACCGATATTAAACACTTCAAAGTTTTCATTTTGCTTGTTTTCAATTAAACGCTGAACGGCACAAACATGAGCATCAGCCAAATCCATTACGTGAATATAGTCTCTAATACATGTCCCGTCGGGGGTAGCGTAATCACTTCCATAGACCGTTAGCGAATTTCGAATACCTGCAACTGTTTGTGTTAAATAGGGTATTAAATTATTAGGCACCCCCAAGGGCAATTCGCCGATTAAACCCGATGGATGAGCACCAATTGGATTGAAATACCGCAAACATTGGGTATTTAGCCATTTGGAGTTATCGCGTAATATCGTTTCACCCATTTGCTTGGTTGCACCGTATGGAGATTCAGCAGGTTTTGTTAAAGTGCTTTCTTTAACAGGAATTTCGGCTGGCTCACCATATACTGTACAGCTACTGCTAAATACCACTTTATTTAGACCCGTTGTATTCATTGCTTGCAACAATGATATCAAACCACCCACGTTGTTTTGGTAATACATCAATGGTTTTTCTACGCTTTCTCCTACGGCTTTAAATGCAGCAAAGTGAATAATTGCTTCTGGATTGTGTTGTTCAATTAATTTTATTAAAAGTTCGGTGTGATTAACATCTGCTTCAATAAATATGGGTGTGTATCCAATTAATGTAGAAATGCCTTTTAGCATTTCAATTTTACTGTTGCTTAGATTGTCTATGATTATAGGCTCAAATCCAGCTTCGTGCAAACTAACTGCTGTATGAGAACCAATAAATCCAAGTCCACCAGTTACGATTATTTTTTTTGTCATTTTATTCTTTTCGGGGGATGAGAATTCTGCGTATTAATTTGAAATAAGGAATATAAATTCGATTCTGTTCGCGCTTAATCGGTAATATTTAAACGTTTAAAATTTCCACTTTGCCATTTAATAGGACGTAATATTCTTTAGTTTCAGGGCAAACAGCCATTTGTAATGGACCGTTATTGTCTGGGTTGGTTTTTTTTGAATGAACTATAAAGGCGTCGGATTGATTAGTTTCTTCTACATTTATTTTTTCATGATTCAATTTTATATGGTTTATTTCCTCCGTGAAATGTAAACGATGTCCATTTTTACTTACCCATCCAATTTGAATGGCAGGGTTTCCAACCATAAGAGCAAAATCAGGTACATTTTTCGTAACTACCGCTCCTGCTCCAATCATGCAATAGGAACCCAATTTTATACCGCATAAAATAGTGGCATTTGCTCCAATTGTGGCTCCTTTCTGGACTAATGTAGTACGAAACTCGTGCTTTCTTTCAATAAAAGCCCGTGGATTAATTACATTGGTAAAAACCATGCTAGGGCCTAAAAAACAGTCATCTTCAATAATAACATGAGAATATACACTCACATTATTTTGAATTTTTACATTGTTACCAATGCGAGAGTGGTTGTCGATATAAACATTCTGACCGATGTTGCAATTTTGACCAATTTCGGCATTAGGCATGACATGTGAAAAATGCCAGATTTTGGTCCCATTTCCTATTTTAGAACCAGTATCCACTACAGCAGTATTATGAATAAAAGGAGCATTTTCCATGAATTCAAAGTTACAAAAAATAAAAGTTCAATGGATTTGCGGATTCAATCTTACGCAAAAAAAAGAGGGAGTCATTAAAACTCCCTCCTTTAATTGTTTGGTTTAGTTGTTGTTTATTGTTGTATTAATAATTCAATTTGAATTCTACGCGACGGTTTTTCTTACGACCTGCATCTGTTTTGTTATCTGCAACAGGAACATCTTGACCATATCCAATTGCCTTCAGACGATCAGCATTGATGCCTTTACCAACCAAATATGCTTTTACTGCATCAGCTCTATCTTGACTTAATTTTTTGTTTGCCGAAGCATCGCCTTGATTGTCGGTATGACCTTCAATTTCAGCTACAACTTCTGGGAATTCACTCATGATATCAACCAATTGATCTAAATTCTTGTTTGATGCTGCTAGGATTTTAGCATTACCGGTTTCAAAATTAATTCCAGTTGCTGCCAATTTCGCTTTTTGAACGATAGCGGGAGCAATTACCGGACAACCTTTTGATTGAGCAGTACCTGCTTTATCTGGACATTTGTCGGTATTATCGAATACACCGTCACCATCTGAATCTGGGCAACCTTCGAAATCTTTGCTACCTGGTTTAGCAGGGCATTTATCATCGATATCAGCTACACCATCAGCATCGCCATCTGGACAACCTTTCAATGCTGCAGTACCTGCGTTATTAGGACAACGATCTTCTTTGTCTGAAATACCATCGTTATCAGCATCTGGACAACCTTTTAGGTTTTGTAACCCTTTTTCTTTAGGACAAGCATCGTTTTTATCAGCAACACCATCGCCGTCAGAATCTGGGCAACCATTCATTTCAAGTGTACCTTTTACATCTGGACACTCATCATCTGCATCCAACACACCGTCGCCATCTGAATCGGCTGGACAACCTACGTTATCAACGAATTTTCTGTATTTAGGATCGGTATCTTTACATTTGTCGTATTTGTTTGGAACACCATCTTCATCAGAATCTTTCATTTTCTTAGGACCGCTTCCCATTCCCTCACCTAAAGCATAAGACAATCCAATTGCGTGGAAACCCCAAGCATCGTTAGAGCGATATAATTTGTGTACTAATGGTTTATCTGGGTTTGGATCAGCTTCATTAGCACCATCCCAACGGTCGTTGAAAGTATAAGTTAATGTATAAGACCAGTTAAGAGCAAGTGCTTCAGTAAGATATAGTTTGAAACCCAATCCACCTTGAACAGCAGCGCCCATATCGGTAATACTATTTTGAACTAAATGTTCGTTACCCCATTGGTCGGGACGATTAGCAGCTGTATACGGATGTGGACCCCATTTAATGGTAGAATGTACATAATAACCGGTTAAACCACCATACAAGTAAGGGGCAAATTTAGAATCTTCAGATAGAATAACATTATTGTTAAGTTTGTATCTAGCACCCAAGGTGAAATCACCGGTTTGAGCTCTAAAACTTCTCCAAACAATATCGCGTTCTTTAACAAAACTGTCAATATTTTGGCTGAATCCAACTTCACCGAATGATATGTTGGCTACAGCGTCGATACTAGGACTGATGTAGTAAGTGAAAGCCAAACCTCCACCTTGATATTTGGGAGCTCGGGCGAACATCAAACTGGAACCCATATCTCCGATGTATTCGCGGATACCACCGTGAACTTCAATGCCATGGGTGCCTGGAGATTGTGCCATTCCATTCCCAAAAGAAAGGAAAGTGGCGGTTGCTATTAATGAAGCTTTAATGTAGTTTTTCATCATATTTTGTCCGAATTTTATGATAGTTGGTAGAATTAGTGAACGACAAATATAACAAACTCATCCTGAAAAAAAAGTTTTTTAGAAAATTTTACACAGGTAAAATGGAAATTATTGATTCTCAAAATTCCGAGAATGAATTTCACAAAACTCTAAAGTTAAAAAAATTAATTATAGACCTGAAGAATATTGTTATTTCGTGAAATGTAATACTGGGCCAAACGACCGGCTGCTGGTCCTTTCAAAGGAAAACCAGAATACATGTATTTACTTTCACAGCAGGATTGGAAAGTAGTTCCAGAGTAAGTTCCACACATCAGTTGAATATTGATCGAATCTACCCAAATATTTGAGCAATTTTTCGTAGGTTCAAAAGCACACGCACGTTCATAAGCATACCAAGTATCATCGTAATCGTGGATTATAAGTACACCTTTTACGCCACCGGGTACATAAGCATGAGTTCCTACTTGCTGTAAATGTTGATATGAAGGTAAATTCAAATCCAATGTAAGATTAACTAAACCCTTTGGAATATTTTCCGTAACCGTATTGGAATCTTTACAGGAAGAAAATTGGAATCCAGAAAACAAAATAGCCACTGCGCACAACCATTTGATTTTTTGTAAAATGGAAATCAGTCTTTTACTTTTTTTCATACGTGTAAAATCCTTTTCCTGTTTTTTGTCCGTGAAATCCAGCATCAACTTTTTGTTTTTGAATGCGCGAGGGACGGAATTTAGAATCAAAACTAAATTGTTCAAACATGGATTTAGTTACGGAATAATTCGTATCAACTCCAATTAAATCCATGAGTTTAAATGGACCCATTTTAAAACCGGTGGATTCAAGTAAGTTGTCTATTTCTTGGAAATTGGCTACTCCTTCTTCCATTATTTTTAGACTTTCAACGTAGTAGTGTCGTGCAACTCTATTCACAATAAATCCGGGAGCGTCTTTAGCGTAAACCACAGTTTTTCCTAAAGATTCAGCCCAACTAAACGCTTTTTCTGCAATTTCATTGCTGGTTGCTGCTCCAGATATGATTTCAACCAATTTCATTATATGAGCGGGATTGAAAAAATGAACTCCTACAACGCGTTCAGGGTGATTTAAGCCTGATGCAATTTGGGTTATTGGAATGGAAGAAGTATTTGTGGCAAAAATACAATCGCTGGAATTTATGGATTCGAGTTTTTGGAATAATTCCTGTTTCAATGGTAATTGTTCAAGAATTGCTTCGATAATAAAGTCGGCCTTAAGGGAATTAAAATTGGAACTAAATTCAATTTTCGATAGAGCATCTGTTCTTTGTTCTTCAGAAATACGGCCTTTCTCCAAACTTTGGTTCAATTGTTTTTCAATGTAAATTTTAGATTTATCCAGTTGGTTTTCGTGAATGTCGTAAACCAAGGTAGAATATCCCTTCAAAATACTACTTATAGCAATACCTGAACCCATTACGCCTGAACCAATTACTGCAATCTTCATGTTTAATAGATACTTATTTGTTTTAATAAACAACAATATTACTATTAAATTATCGTCTCTTCAACCAAGATTGTGGGTTTTGTTTTTCTTGTCCTTCCCACAACTGGAATTGGAGTGTGTACTTACCCTCTTCGTCTTGCATTACTTTACCTAATGATGTTCCGGTAGAAATCTGTTCTCCTTTCTGAACAAACACTTCTTCCAATCGACTGTATACGGTAAAATACTCACCGTGGTTCACCAAAACAGCTTGACCTTCACCAGGTATAGATAGAATAGCACTTACGGTACCTTTGAATACACATTTTACATTTGAGCCTTTGGAAGTTGCTATATCAATTCCATTGTTTTGAAGCGTAATATTTTTGAATTCTGGATGTGGATGTACTCCAAAGGTTTGTGTAATGTAGCCACGTTCAACAGGCCATGGTAAAATTCCTCGGTTGGAAGAAAAAGATTCACTCAACGCTCTGGATTCTGGTGTCATGGAATTGGATCTTTCTTCAGTGCTTTTTGAAGATGCCTTTGCTGTTTTACCGCTGGATTTTTTAGAGGAATTTCTGGCTTGACGAGCCTCAAGGCGTTCTTTTCTTTTTCTTTCTGCCTCAATTTCACGCGCAATGGCCCTGGAAATGGCAGCGTTTAACTTGGCCATTTGACGTTCTTTTTGACGGATTTTTTCGGCTAATTCTTTTTCTTTTTTCGATAAATTATTTACCAATACTTGTTTGGTGTTTTTATCTACTTCCAGTTGTTTCTTTTCAGATTCTTTGGTTGAAATTAGTATTTTTTTTCTAAATTTCACAACACCCAAGTTTCGCAGTGCAAGTTCAACAGCTTGAGCCTGAGTTTTTAAACTTTCAACTTGATTGTTCCGATGTTCAGATACTTTTTTCAAATATTTCCATCTTCTGAACGCTTGTTTCATGTTGTTAGATGAAAATACAAATGCCAATTCCTGCCCTGATTTGCGAGTTTTATAGGCTTTCTTTACGGTTTGATGAAGTTGAAGTTTTTCCGCTTCAAATTGTTGCTGTAAAATTTGCAATTGAATCGTTTGACGCTGAATTTCGTTGTCCGTTTGAAGTAAATCCTGCTGTAGATTGTCGATTAATTCGGAACGCTGTTCAATAATTCGTTTTAACGTACTTAGCTGACTTAAAGTTTCACTTTTTTCCTTTTGTGTGTTTTGCAGGATTTTTTGACTTTCCGCAATTTCTCGTTGAACCCGTAAACGTTTTTGCTCTAATGCTTTCCTGGAATTCTGAGAATTTAGGGTTAATGGCAGAAAAGCCATCCCCCAAAAAAAGAAGACAAAAAATCGGGACTTATTGCTTTTTGAGATCAACACGTTCGTAATCTTTGGGAATGAAAAATGGATACGAAGGTATAAATTCAAATCGAGCAGTTTTTAACGATAAATTTAAACGTACTTTAGATAGGTCACTTTTTGCTTCAATTGAAATTTCTTCTGGGTGTTTACCTGCTTCAGAAATAGTTCTAACAGGAAAATAGACATCCATAGTAGCGTTTCGGGCAGGTTCACGAAATTGAAACTTTGATACCTGTTGCTCATTCAATACCACATTGTATTGTTTGAATGGATTATCGATTCCTGAAAAGCATTCACTCTCTAAATTAGCCTTTGCATATTCACTGTCGCGATCGCGTAGTAATTTATTGGTTAAAAGCTCACCGGTAAAAATCCGTTGAATTGAAGAAAGATTTGCCGGAAGATCGTTTATTTGATTTAAATCTTCAATGGCGAGGATGTATGCCTTCTTGTTGAAATTATCTAGAATAAAAGCGCTATCGTTACGAATAATGCCTTTCATAACTTGAATTCCAATACTCGCCGATACGGTAAACCACATTAAACTGTCTTTTCGTAATCGAATGGATAAGGTTCCTGCGACTTCTTCTGCATTTTTTTCTAATGGATTGCCTAATTCAGCATTGAAGTCGTATTTAGCAGTAAAATATTGCCAGTTGAGTGGTTCTACCACGGGTTCATCCCAAACTGCTGTTTCACTCGACTTTGGGTTAACATCAGTTTCTTGAGCAAGCAAATTGCCGGTAAACGATAGTAAGAATATAAAAGCGAATGTGATTGAGGTTTTCATAGATTTATTTATTAGTTGGGGTGCCTGTTTGGTTTATTTTTTTAATCAAATCTCGTGCCAAGGTTGGATGTATCTTGCCTTGGTTTTGCCATTGCGTCACTTGATTTTTGATGGGAAAAGTTTTAAATAGTTTTAACGTTCCCGGTAAATTTAATTCGATATCAATTTGAGCAAAATAAACTTCATTCAATATCGGTGACTCTGGATTAAATTGATTCCATAGATTAACGGCTTCTTTCCATTGTTTATTTAATTGAAGTTCAAAAATCTTTACTATTTGCGACGCATCATCTGTAATAAAAGGAAAATTCACTTCGTACCATTCCAAAGCCGTTTTCAATGCGCTGGTATTACCCGATTTATACAAACAAACTATATATCGATTGTGAATAGATAAAAGATCATTTTTGATCATTTTCGAGGTATTAACCACACTGTTATCCTCTATTTCATTGTTGTTAATTTGGATTTTTGTGCTTGTGTTTTTGTTTTCGGGGGATGTTAATTCGGAGAAAAATGGAGATTGTGTAGGCTCGTTTTGATTCCAGAATTGGAAACAAATTTGAGCTTTTTCAAATTCGCCACGAATAAAATATTTATTACCAACCAATACCATAACTTCTGATTTGTAACCAAAGTTGGGAGATTTTGTTAGTGTATTTAACAAACTATCCAATTCCGTCAATGAAACGGTAGTATCTTGTATTTGATTTTCAAAAACGTTAAAAATCAATTGATTAGATAGTTCTTTGTTAAGCTGACTTAATTTCTTATATGACTGTGAAATAGTAACTTTGGAAAGGTTGTTTCTGAGGACAGGGAATTCATAGGTCAATTTTTCCAATTCTTTTAAAATGGTTGAATCATGCTTTTGTAAGTCGAGCATTTTTTGGTAAAAGGAAACTACCTCAGTTTTAGATTCTGCGCTACCCTTATTTTTTTGTATTTGGTTGATATGAAACGATACCCAAGGAGTGAATTCTTTTGGTTTAGATAGAAGATATTGTTCGTTGTAAATTAACAGTGAATCTAAATAGTGCTGTTGATGATACTTGGAATCAAGATACAAATAACTCTGAGTCTGAATTCTGTGAGCATATTCATTTGAGCCAAAATGGAATTGATATTGCTTAATCAATTGAAGTGCATCAGAATGATCCTCTCTTTTAATACAGTTTGAAATCGCATCATAATAACGCGAAATATACCTGGGCTGCTGATTAATTAATTTTTTGTGTATTTCCCAAGCAGCTTCGTATTGAAATTGTTTTTCAAGTATTTGAATCAATAAGTAATCATAGTCTGAGTTGTTCGGGTTTGATTCAATTGCACTCTTAGCGTGGATTTCAGCTTTAGGCCAATTACTTAAATTAGCATACAAAGTAGCTAACCTAAAGTGGGCTAATTCTTGGGTTTCTGAAAAGGACAGTAGCTCAATATATTCTGGAATTGACTTCTCAGAAAGTCCATTTACCTGTAAAATTTCCAATGCATGAATTCTCTCAATGGGAGATTCTTTTATTGTAGGTAAGTTAGAGGTATTTTGCGCTTGTGCAAAAATGCGCAATTGGTAAAATAAAATACTGATTAAAAGTAATACGCGTATCAATCGATTACACTGTAATCCCCGATACTGTATTCTTTTGGATTTCCATTCATGCATACGAAGTTACCAATCATGGAATTTTCGCAGTTAAAATCAATTAATTTACACTGCTCTCCAATGATGGTATTGCGAATTACGCAATTTTCTGCTTTAGAACTAGTTCCTATGCTCACAAAAGGACCAATTTCACAATTTTTTAGTTCAACGCCATCTGCAATGAAGCAAGGTTCATGGATTTTAACACTCGAATCAAAACGACCTGATTCAATCTTAAACAAAGGAGCTTTATTCGCCAATACTCGTTGATTGGTATATACCGTTGCACTGTAGTTACCACAGTCTAACCATTCTTGAACGGCTCCGGGAACAAATGCCATGCCTTTATTTTTCATGTTTTCCATGGCATTGGTTAATTGGTATTCTCCCTTTTCTCTTAAATCATTATCGATTAAGTACTGCAATTCAGAATGAAGCGTTTCACCACTTTTAAAGTAATAAATTCCAATAATTGCTAAATCAGAAACAAATTCTTGAGGTTTTTCTACGAAATCGGTAATGATGTTATTTTCGTCGTATTTAACTACACCAAAAGAGCTTGGATTTGCTACTTTATGAACCCATATTACTCCGTCTTTGGATTTATCTAAGTTGAAATCGGTGCGAAATAGGGTGTCTGCGAATGCAACAATGACTTCACCTTTTAAACATTCTTTTGCGCAAAGAATGGCATGACCTGTTCCTTCGGCTACATCTTGATAAAAAATTCTACCTTTGGCACCAACACTTGCGGCAATTGCAATTAATTCTTTTTCTGTTTCTTCGCCAAATCGTCCAATTACAAAACCAATTTCTTCTATGGTTTCTCCACAAACCGCAGCAATATCTTCAATTAACCAGTGTACAATTGATTTACCTGCTACTTTAATTAACGGTTTTGGAGTAGTTAATGTATGTGGGCGCATTCTCTTGCCCATACCTGCCATTGGGATAATTAGGTTCATAATCGGTGAATTTTAAAAAATGCAAATAACGGCATTGTTTATGAAAAAAACATGATGCTAATGTTAAGCCCTTTGTGAGCGAAGATTTTTATTTGCCGCTGCTGCCATATCCGCCTTCACCTCGTTGAGTATCGGTTAATGACTGTGTTGGGATCCAAGAAACACGTTCATGCTGGGCTATAATCATTTGTGCAATTCGTTCTCCATGTTGAACTTCGAACGGAATTTGACCGTGATTAATGAGTAGAACTTGAATTTCACCTCGATAATCCGAATCTATGGTGCCTGGTGAGTTTAATACCGTAACTCCATGCTTTAAAGCTAATCCACTTCTGGGTCGAACTTGTGCCTCATACCCAATTGGTAATTCTATGAATAATCCTGTAGGTATTAATTTGCGTTCTCCTGAGTTTAATATTATCGGCTCACTTAAGTTTGCATGTAGATCCATCCCTGCACTTTCTTCAGTTTGATACTTGGGAAGTGGGTTAGTTGATTTATTAATGATTTTTATGTTCAGCATAATGTTGTGTTCTTTTTTCAATCCAGAAAATACTTGCAACAAACAGTAGAAGTAATGTGATTTTTATGGAATATCCGAATAATGTGTTTGGCAAGTTTAACATCCCCCAAGAAATTAAAAGAGACGTAAAGATAGACCCTAAAATTCTGGAATACTCAAAGGGTATTGGGTAGTACTTTTTGGATAATAAGTAGCCGAATACTACCATGCTTGCATAGGAAATCAGGGTAGTATATGCTGAGGCTAAAATACCGAATTTAGGTATAAACAATAGGTTTAAAAATATAGTAATGAATGCCCCGGCAAAAGCTGGATAAGCACCGATTTTTGTTTGGCCAGAAACTTTGTACCAAACAGACAGAGTGTAATAAATCCCGAGCATCATATTGGCAATGAGTAAAATGGGTACAATTTTCATTCCATAGGGATGTTTGAAATATTCAGGATTTCGAATTAATAGTGGTGCAATCCAAGGTAAAATTAATAAAGTACCTAAAAAAATAGTTGTTACTGCGTAAACAAACCATTTCATTATGTATGCATGCTGATGTTTTGCATCCATAGATTTGCTTTGTTGAAAAAAGTAAGGTTCAACTGCGAATCTAAAAGCTTGCACAAACAAGGTAAGAATTAAACTCAGCTTGTAGAATGCATTATAAATACTAGCATTATAATCTGCGGTATCTGAAGGCATCATTTTTTTGATTAATATTCGATCGAAAGTTTCATTTATCATACCCGCTAAGCCAATAAAAATGAGTGGATAAGAGTATTGAATCATTCGCTTGAACAAGGAGTAATCAAAACCAAATTTCAAGTTTCTCCAAGTATTTAATAATAAAGGGAATGTGGCTAGGGATGCAATTAAATTGGAAACAAATATCCATGTAACTTGATTGGTGTTTATTATGGAATCAAGAATGGTATGGGTATATCCCAATTCGTATAACCATGGACAAACCACCAGAAAAAACAGATTTGCGCCCACATTAATGAAAATATTCGCTATTCTAACCGTTGCGAAATTCCAAGCTTTTTGGTTATTCCTCAGCCAAGCAAATCCAATGGCTGTAACCGCATCAGATGCTAATATCAGCGTAAAAAATATGGCATACTCAGGATGATTGGGGTATCCAACCCAATTCATAATCGGTTCTGCAAAGAAATAGGCGAATATGGAAAACAAGAATCCACTTAAAACGAGTGAAATACTTGCAGTTGAAAAAACCTTTTCTTTTTGAAAATTATCTTTTTGAGCAAAATGAAAAAACGCGGTTTCAAATCCCAAAGCGAAGATAATTGCAAAAAAGCTGGCATAGCTAAACATAACTCCAACAACACCATAATCAGCCACGTTATCTAATTTAGCAGTATATAATGGTACCAATAAATAATTAATAAATCTGCCAACCATTGTGCTAATACCATAAATGGCTGTTTGACCGGCTAGCTTTTTAATGATTGACATATTCTTAGAAATGATTAATAATTGCTGGCAACAAAATTACTGTTTTTAAAATATTCATTGGATAGTGGCCCAAGATTGAATAACAGATCAAGAATACTCACATGGGTTTGAAATCCAAATTTTACATTAAAAACTTGTGTGTATTCTGGTATAAGAATGGAAGCAGGAAAAGGTTGAGTTGACAATTCTAAAGTTGAATTTTCTAGATTTGGATTAACCAGTATTTCTGGATTCGAATGCGTATTTATCGGTGCATTTTGTTTAATGTTTATAGAAGTAGTGTCGGAATACGTGGAAATAGAATGAGTGTTGTTAAACTCAGAGAGATTGAATCCTAAATATGGAAGCATCATGTTCATGATTTTCTGATTTAACTCCCACAAGTATTCGGGTTTAGAATCAAATGCACTATATAGTTTGTAATCGTAATATTCAAAAAATGGCGATTTCCCATAAGCAGTCTGAAGTGCATTTTTATGCTCTTTAATCCAGTTATGATCATAACTGATTCGTTTATTCTTCCAAGTATCATCTTTACTTCCTTTAATCAAGGGAATTATTAATGACTGAATGGAATTGGCCGTTGCTATTTTGTATTGATTGGAATTTTTAAAGTTAGATGGAGTTGAATCTGATAACAATAAATTCGAAAAATCGGTGTTAAATGTGCGTTGTTTGAAAATTATTGGGTTTTGTACAAAATAAATCATCCATTTAAGATCTGGAATTACTGAAAATCCGTCAGTTATTGATTCAATGTAGGCAATTTTATTTGCTTTGTTATCTTCTTCGGATGGGACCATAATAGTGTATGTATACGTATTCTAGGAAAATTAGGTGTATGCTTATTTTAGGGGAATATTGGTGTCTTCGTGTTTTTGGAAAATTAGAGTCGAATAAGTCGGAAGGTTGATTTTTTTGGATTTTAAAACACTAAATTCAATTGAATTTTAGTGCATTGATTTGAAATTTACTGCGAAATTCATTATTGAAAAATCAAAAATATTTGATTAACAGTTTATTATAAACGCAGTACCCCCAACGAATCTTTTGTAGTACTTTCCAGTTTTTTTATTGTTTTATTCAAAATGGGATGTTTATAGTTCGGGGCAATTTCATTGAGTGGTTTCAAAACAAACATCCGATTTTGAATTTCGGGATGCGGAATTTGCAATGTATTTGTCTGAAATACAACTTGATCAAAAAACAGTATATCGATGTCAATAACCCGGGGACCCCACTTCTCAAAACGCACCCTTCCAATTTGTTTTTCAATATAATTGAGCTTTTTAAGAATCAATAATGGACTGAAAATAGAATGAACCAATAGACATTGATTTACAAAATCGGGTTGGTCGGTTTTGCCCCAGGCTGCTGTTTTATACATGGAAGAACTACGTGAAACTCTTCCAATTTCCTTTTCAATTAGTTGAATGGCCTTGATTAAATTTGAAATGGATTCACCCTGGTTGCTCCCTGTTGAAAGGTATACTCGATGGAACCTTGTAAAAACACGTCTGCTGGACATTGGCCGCGAAGATACTTTTAATTCTTTCAATTACATTTGTATCTATTACTTCAATCGGATTTATAACCATTAATTTTACAAATTCTTCTTTTTGAATAAAAATTATGAAAAAAATAGTAGCCTTTTCTTTGTTGGGTATCCTGTTTTGGACGGCCCAAGCTCAAAATCGAGTAAGTGGATTTTCTGATACTAAATCGGATCATTGGACTGTTAGAAAGTACATTAGTGATCCTTTAAATACACGACATTACACATTTGAGAATGGATTGACATTAATTACATCAACAAATACATCAACATCGCGAGTGTATACTATGGTTGCTGTAAAAACCGGCTCAAAAAATGATCCCAGTACCAACACTGGTTTGGCCCATTACTTAGAACATATGTTGTTTAAAGGAACTGATAAGTATGGAACATCCGACTGGGCTAAAGAAGAACCTTTGCTTAAGGATATTGATAACTTGTACGAAAAGTACAATTCAACATCTCAAGAAGATCTAAGAAAAGAAATTTATCGTCAAATAGACAGCGTGAGCCAATTAGCTGCAAAATTTTCTATTGCCAATGAATTTGATAAAATGTGTCAAGCTATGGGAGCAAAAGGTACCAATGCATTTACTTCCAACGATATGACTGTGTACATAAATGATATTCCAAGTAATGGAATTTCTCAATGGCTTGCATTTGAGTCGGAACGCTATCGAAATCCTGTTTTTAGATTATTCCACACAGAATTAGAAGCAGTTTATGAAGAAAAGAACATTTCAATAGATCGAGATATGAGTCAAGTTTGGGAGCAATTGTTCGCTGAAATGTTCAAAAAACACAATTATGGAAAGCAGACCACTATTGGTACTATTGAACATTTGAAAAATCCTTCATTAAAAGCGATTCGCGAATATTATAATACATACTATGTGCCCAATAACATGGCGGTGATTATGTCGGGTGATTTTAATCCCGATTCTGTAGCGCAACAAGTTTATGAAAGTTTTAAGTACATGAAGTCTAAGCCCGTTCCTCAATATCAATACGAAGAAGAGGATTTGAGAAATACTGAGCGTAGTATCGAAGTATTTGGGCCAAGCTCTGAAATGATGGTGGTTGGATATCCATTACCAGGAGCTTCATCTAAACAAGTTCGGATTGGTAAAATTGTCAATTTGTTGTTGAATAACCCCCAAGCAGGTTTGATGGACTTGAATTTGGTTAAACAGCAAAAAGTGTTGAATGCGGGTACGAGTTTGGAAACCATGAAAGATTATTCACTATTCTTAGTCATTGGTTCTCCAAAAGAAGGACAGCAATTGGATTCAATGAAGAATTTGTTATTGGATGAAATTGCAAAAATTGGAAAAGGAGAATTCGATGAGTCCATGTTAAAAGCCATTATTTTAAATCAAGATATATCTAAACTAGAAGAATACAAAGACAATGCAGCGAGATGCTATTTGTTGATGGAATCATTTGTGAATGAAATTGATTATCAGCAAAGTGCAAATGAATTGTATGAAATGTCCAAAATTACTAAAGAGGAAATAATGGACTTCGTAAATGAATATTTAGCCAAGAACAGAATAGTTGTATATAAACGCAAAGGAGAGACGCCAAAACGGGATAAAATCGAGAAACCGGTTATTCATCCAGTAGAATTGAATAGAGATAAACAGAGTGAATTCGTAAAAGATTGGTTATCTAAACCAGCTCAAAAAATGAATCCTGTATATTTCAATAAAGAGTCAGTTTCTAAACAAAAAGTAGGCAGTTCTTTACTGTACTATGTTCGGAATACCGAAAATCGGTTGTTCAAAATGGAAATTCGGTTTGATTATGGTACCCGACATGATTTAAAAACCGACATTTTAACAGACATATTGTATTTGTCGGGTACTAAATCCAAATCGCAAGAAGATATTTCCAAGAAACTGTTTTCTTTGGGATGTAATTTTTCAACTTTTACTACTCCGGAATATACATCTGTAGTTCTGCAAGGTCCAAAAGAGTCATACAACGAAGCGGTAAATCTAGTTAATGAAGTTTTAAGTAATCCGATATTTGAAAAATCAGTTCTTGAAGAGTTAAAGTTAACAACTTTGAAGAATCGTGAAAATGCAAAAACCAGTGCTCAATCCATAAACAGTGCTTTAAATATGTACATGCGTTATGGTAAATTAAATCCTATAACAGCGATACTTGATAATAACTCCCTAAATGGATTGACAGTTGCGGATTTAGTGAAGACACACAAGCAACTTCTAATGAGTCCCAGAAAGTTCTTATATTATGGAACTTTAGAAGCGTCTGAAGTTTCTCAGTCTTTGAAACAAACCCTATTTTATGCAAAAAAGACAAAGGCATTTAAGGATGAAGTTACTCCCAGAATCAAGGAACAAGTTTACACGGAGCCCACTGTATTTTTTGTAGATTACCCTCAAGTTCAGGCAAGCGTTAGATGGTATTCTTTAGATGAATTGTACAATCCCAATTTCAGAGCCACAATTACTGCATTCAATCAATATTTTGGTGGTGATATGAGCAGTGTAGTTTTTCAAACAATTAGAGAATCTAAAGCATTGGCATACAGTACATCCGCTTTATTTATTTCGCCTGATAGACCTACAAAACCTTATTTGTTTACTGCATTTGTTGGAACCCAATCCGATAAATTCCATGATGCAATCTCTTCGATGAATGAGTTGATTGAGAATTTACCCAAGAATGAGCAGGTATTTGAATTGGCGAAATCCAGTGTAATAAGTTCAATTGAAACCGAACGTGTTACTGAGGATTCTTATATATCTATGCTCTTAGCCATGGAACGAATGGAACAAACTAATGATCCAAAAGCTCAAACGTACAATGATATCCAAAAATTAACATTTAATGATATTGCGGAATTCCACAAGAAACATGTTGCTGGTAAAGTAAATTGTTTATCAGTTGTAGCAAGTAAAGAGCGATTGGATTTAGAAAAGGATTTGAAGAAATATGGTAAGGTTAAAGTCTTAACTTTAGAAGATATTTTTGGATATTGATATTTGGAGTAACCAGAAATAAGCTCTATTAAAGTAACCAGTTGATTAAACCAGAATATGGTTTTTCAACTGGTTTTTCTCAAATAATTCATGTAAACTTTCTTTGGTAAAGAAGGTTTTTAAAGCATCTAAATGTCTGTAATGATGCAAATCTGTACATGCGTAGTCGTAATAACCTTCTTGAAGTAGTTTGTTGGAAATAATTTGTACTTCTTTGCCATAATAAGGAGTAAGGGATAATAAGTTCAATTGAAAATCGAAACCTAAATCTTTTAAGTAAGTATAATTGGTTTTGTAATCTTTAAAAAAGTAGCCATAACGTTCGGGATGTGCTAATATAGGTATGTAACCCATTATTTGCAGTTGAAAACTATAATTTTCAATTCGTTCGGGTTTATGAGCATAAGAAAATTCTACTAAAATATATTTGTCTTTAACACAAAGCAAATTCTCTTTTCTATTCAATTTTTGCAAAAATATATCATCCAACATGTGTTCTGCAGAGAAACCGAGTAGTTGATTCTTTTGATTTGAAAGGATATCTGCATTAGAAATTAATTGATTAAAGGCATTTTCAATAGTTGCAGGGGTGTTTGGGTGTGTATCTGCAATGATGTGGGGACTTGGTTTTACTTGATCAAATCCCAATTCCATTAATCCAATTAATAAATCATTTGACGTATTAATATCGGGAGAACCATCATCAATTCCCGGTAAAATGTGGTTGTGAAAATCCAACATGCTACAAATATCGATACAAATGAATCATCATGGAGTTAATTTTAGTCAAAAACGATATAAAAGTAGTTGAAAAGTAGATAACACATTTATATACTGTTTACAGGTAGAATTTTAGTCAAGACCCTTGGTAATTGTCGATTTTACGTTAAGCTGTAGGTTTTGTTTAAAAAAAAATACCAAAATTTTAGGATAAAATGCTTTGAATATTCGACGAAATACTCCTAATTGCGAATTACGCTGTTAAAATAAAATCATATTATCATGAAAGTTACATTAGGTAAAATTCCGGTACTGGCCTTGTTGGGTGCAGGAATTTTTGCTACAAGTTCCGTGGATGCACAGGTTGCATCAGCGATGGGCAAAAATTCCGAACCTCAGGGCGACACAGTAAACATCGGTGAGGTAACGATTACCGCCACCGGTCTAACAACCAGTTCTCGTAAAACGGGATACGGTGTTTCTCAAGTTAAAGGAAAAAGTGTTGTTTCATCCGGTGAAAGTGGATTGATTCAAGCTTTATCTGGTAAAGCTTCTAACGTACAGATTACCCGATCAACAGGCGATCCTGGTGCTGGAGCTTACATTCAAATTCGCGGTCAGAATACGGTTACGGGTTCAAACCAACCCTTGATTGTAGTAGACGGTATTCCTGTAAGCAATTCAAGTATTGGTGGCGATATTGATGGTGTAGTTCAACAATCTCGTTTGAACGATATTAATCCTGCAGATATTGAGAACATTGAAATTTTGAAGGGAGCTGCTGCTGCGGCAATTTGGGGTACTAGAGCTGCAAATGGTGTAATTATGATTACTACCAAAAAAGGTAAAAAAGGCTTAAAAGTTGAAGTTAGCTCTACGTACATGTTGGATGAAATCAATCGTGAATTTGCAAAACAAAGCAAATACGGTCAAGGAGTTAATGGTAATTGGGTAGCTAACAACGCATTGAGCTGGGGTGATAGAATCGCAGATCGTTCGGGTACAGATGAGTTTAATACCACGGGTAGATATTTTGAAGCCGCTGATGGCGATAAATATTATCCCATCGTGAAAAAAGGTTCTAAGCAAGTATATAACGATGCAAATCGCAATCAGGTTTTCAGAACAGGTACAACTTGGAACAATAATGTTTCTATTTCAAGTGGTAGCGATAAGGGTTCCGTGTTTTTCAGTTTATCTGATTGGAATCAGAAAGGTATTTTGAATGGAAACTCTGATTATCGCAGAACAACTGGACGATTGAATCTGGACTACAATGCAACCGAGAAAGTAATTTTTAGTTTGAAAAGCACATTAGCAAAAGTATCCTCTAATCGAATTCAGATGGGTTCTAATCTTAATGGATTGTATTTAGGTTATTTGAGAACTCCAGCAGATTTTGATAATTCTGATTGGATCGGAACCTATTACAATGATGCGGGAATAGGTACTCCTGGTTCTCACAGAGGTTACAGACGATACTTGGGTGATGCTGTTCCTGCTTATAACAACCCAGGCTGGACGCTTAATGAACAGGTGAATTCATCCGATGTTACCCGTTTTATATTAGCTCCTGAGGTTATGTATAAATGGGCGAAAAACTCAAATTTTATTGCACGAGTAGGGTATGATGAATCTTCAGATCGTCGTATTACTTATTTCCCATGGAGATCCGCTTCAAGCAATTCTAATGGAGCATTTACTGATAATTTGATTCGCGAATCCGAGTTAAGCTTGCATTTAATTAATCAGTCCAATCACAAGTTAACCAAAGAATTGAGTTTGAATGCCACTTTAGGGTATTTGGCAACAGATAGAAATTTCTATTCCATTGGTGGATCAGCTTTGAACTTTATTATTCGCGATCAAGATCGTTATGGTTTCTTTAACGCAACTTCTGAAAATATGACTCCTTTTAATTCAGTTAGTCAAGTGTTAAATAACCGTTTTTATGGTACGTTCGACTTTGCATTCATGGATAAGTTATTCTTGAATCTGGGTACAGCTGCAGAACAATCAAGCACTTTTGCAGATAGATTCTATTCACCTAGTGCGAGCTTGAGTTATGAATTTACTAAAGATGTTAAAATTCCAACTCTTTCTTATGGGAAATTAAGAGCTTCATGGGGTCAAGTGGGTGTTGCTCCACCAGCATACATTTGGGGAACCAACTATGTAAGTGCAAGTTCTGCATCTGGATGGGGTGAAGTTATGGATGCTTCATATTTCGGTGGATCCATATATAGAAGTACCGCACGTGGTAATCCAGACATTCGTCCTGAAATTAAACGTGAAATGGAATTAGGTGCTGATTTGAAATTCCTAGATGGTCGAATTTCATTGGGAGCAACGTATTATCAAAATAAAATTGATGGAGCTATTCTAGCTGTTGCAGTTCCGGCTTCTACCGGCTACACCAATCAATGGGCGAATGCAGCTGTTCTTTCAAATAAAGGCTATGAATTGGATTTCAATTTAGCAGTTATTAAAAACGATAAATTAACTTGGAATATCTATGGTAACCTAGGTTCCAATAAAAATTTAGTTGAGAGCTTGAGTGGTGTAGGTAATGTGTTCTTAGCTGGATTTACGGGTTCTTCTTCTCGTGCAGTTGAAGGACATCAAATGGGTGCACTTTGGGGTGGAAAATGGCAACGAGATGCTGATGGAAATTTGATTTTAGATGCAAACGGGTTTCCTCAACAAGCTGCTGAAGAAGGTGTAATTGGTGATCCTAACCCAACTTGGAGAGGTGGATTTGGAACCAATTTAACGTTCAAAGGAATTACAATGAACGTGTTATTTGAAGCTTGCCAAGGCAATCAAATGTGGGGTGGAACCATGGGTGTATTGAACTATTTCGGTACCGCTGAACATACAGGTAATGAAATTACGGTTGATGCTACAAAAGCAGCAAGTTTGAAAAATGTTTACGGAGAGTCGATTGCAGATGTTGCTACTGCTGATGCAAATGGACAATACACAGTTCGTGGAAATATTGAAAACTTTGGTGGTGGTGATGTATGGTTAGAACAAGGTTGGTATACCGGTTTAGGTGGTGGTTTTGGTCCAGTTTCTGAACAATTTATTTATGATGCGTCTTGGGTTCGTTTGAGGGAGTTGAGTCTAAGCTATGAGTTGCCCGCAAATTTGTGTAGAAAATTACACATCCCCGGAGCTTCTTTAGGCTTTACTGGCCGTAACTTGATGTTGTGGACCAAATCTCCTGAAAATGGTGGTTTAGAAGGATTAGATCCTGAAACTAATTTGACAGGTGTATCTAACGGTCGTGGACTCGATTACTTCAATAATCCAGGTACCAAATCGTATATTTTTAGCTTAAGTATCAAACTTTAATTCTATTAAAAAAATGAAAAAGAAATTCTTAGTACCTTTAATGGCAGGAATCTTGGCTCTGTCCTTTAATTCTTGTCAAAAAGATATAAAAAATATCAATAAGGAAAATCCCAATCAGTTTAGTGATTCTGATCCAACATTGATGATTACGGGAGCACAAATGGCAAATGTACTGTTCAACGAAGGTGAAGCTGCCCGCTTAGCTGGTATTTTCAATGGTTATTTCGTTGGATATGATCGTCAATATGTGTCTTACCAAGATTACAATATGACTTCGGGCGATTTCGATAATTCATGGGCTACTTTGTATTCTGAAGGTGTTGCTCAATGTCGATTGATTCGTGCAAAAGCAGATGCAGTAAATAATAAAACCTTGTCTGCAGTTGCATCAATTACTGAGGCTCATTTATTATTGACAGCAAGTAGTTTGTGGGGGGATATTCCAAATACAGAAGCTTGTCGTGACGATATTGCAAAGCCAAAGTACGATAAAATGGAAGATGTTCATGCCTATTGCATTCAACTTTTAGATGATGCGATTCCCAATGTTGGTGGTTCCAGTGCTTATGGCAATGCTTATGTTTCGGGATTCGATTGGGCGGAAGTTGCAAATACGTTGAAAGCACGTGCCTTAATGCGTAAAAAAGATTATGCAGGTGCTTTGGCTGCTGCATTGAATGGGGTTTCTCAAGGCAAAGACTTAAGGGCTAAACACGATCAAGAAACTCCAGGTGCTTGGAATCTGTATTATGATTTCTGCTATTGGAACCGCGGTGGATATATGTCTTGCGATGGTTCGCATGTTTCAAAACTTATGGATACTGCAAGTTCTATTAACAGAAATAACGCCAAAACAGATGAAATGCCTCGTTTTGAATGGTATTTCTTAAGCGATCCATCTGAAGCTTACAGCCCATTAGATCCTAATTTTTACGGAATTTACTATGCTACAACTCCTTTTGATTTAGTTACTTACGTAGAAAATGAACTGATTATTGCAGAGTGTTATGCACGTCAGAGCGATAACGATAAAGCATTGGATCATTTGAATAATGTTAGAGCAGAACATGATGCAACTTACGGTACTTTTAAATCGTATGATATTGCTGATTTTGGACCTGGAAGTATGGTGAATGGATCCAGCGTAAATGATGCCTTGTTGATGGAAATTTTGGAGGAGAAATATGTTTCATTGTTCGGACAAATCGAAACATTCTCTGACATCCGACGTACTAAAAACGCATTGGGAATCCCAGTAAATACGGGGTCAAAATTGCCAGCTAGATTCTTGTATCCACAATCTGAGCTAACTACAAATAGAGACAATGTTCCAACCGATCAGTTGGATTTGTTCTTGGATTTAGATTATTTCAAGTAAAAAATAGTGAGCAATTTGAAGTTGCACACTATGTAGAATTGAAAAGAAAAGGGCCTCCCATGGGAGGCCCTTTCCTTTTTTACTTTGCTTTTCAATTTCCTTTTTAGTTAAAATAAATGAATAGGAGAATCTCATTGAATCATATAATCTTAGATGAAATCAACTTGATTTTATGGAGTCAATCTGCCATACATTCTGGGGAATGGAATCGATTCACGAACGTGTTTCAATTTACAAATCCATGTAACCAATCGTTCTAAACCCAAACCAAATCCAGAATGGGGTACAGAGCCGTAACGACGTAAATCCAAATACCATTCAAATGCCTCCATAGGCAATTCATGTTCATGAATTTTCTCAACTAAATTTTGAACATTGGTTTCACGTTCACCACCTCCAACAATTTCACCATATCCTTCAGGAGCCAAAACATCTACACCACGTGCAAAACGAGTGTCTTCAGGGTTGCGCTTCAAATAGAATGCTTTAACTTCATGAGGCCAATCGTATACCATTACGGGAGAATCAAATAATTTGGTTAAAACCGTTTCATCACTTCCCCCGAAATCGTTGCCATATTCAAAGTTTCTAGCACTGTTCAACCATTGGGGTATGTTTCTTAAATCTTCTTCAACATCGGATTTTTCTTGCTTCAACTGTATGATTTTTGCAGTCATAAAGTTAATCTCCCCTTTTTTTAATCCTGGGGTGGCAAGTTTTGCTTCTTTATCAGCTATTTCTGATTCAATTGATTTTAATTTCTCTTCTGTTTGAGCCAATTCAGCCTCTAACATCGCGATGCTGTAAATGCCATTTACTGGTTTTTCTCCTTTGATAATACTTACCGCTTCGTCGTAGGTCATTCTTGGGAACGACTTCAATGATGATTCCAACACAGAGGTGTCACGCCCGATAGTTTTTAACTCTTCGGAACATTCAGCCAATACATCTTTGATTACAGCTTGAAGCATGCCTTCAATGGTATCCATGTTCTGGAAAATATCATAAAAGGCCATTTCCGGTTCAATCATCCAAAATTCAGATAAGTGTCTGCGAGTTTTAGATTTTTCAGCTCTAAATGTAGGGCCAAAGGTATAAATTTTACCCATCGCCATCGCCATTGCTTCACCGTATAACTGACCACTTTGACTCAAATAAGCAGGTTCACCATAGAAATCTGTTTCAAACAACGTACTGGTACCTTCACATGCGTTGCCTGTAAAGATGGGTGCATCCATTTGAACGAAACCTTGTGATTGAAAATACTTATGAATCGAGAAAATAATGGTATTTCTTATCTTCATGATGGCCCACTGACGTGTGCTTCGCAGCCAAAGGTGGCGTTGATCCATTAAGAATTCAATTCCATGTTCCTTTTTGGCAATGGGATAATCAATGCTTTCACCAACTATTTCGATTTGATTAACTTGAACTTCAACTCCGCCTATTTGCTTTTCATCGGCATGAACAGAACCTTGAATAATTACGCTGGTTTCAAGTGCGGTGCTTTGAGCAATATTCAAATTATTTTCTCCCGAATTGTCTTGTGTTATTACACATTGGCAATAACCAGTTCCATCGCGAAGTACAATGAATACAATTCCTTTTCCTTCTCTTTTGTTCGATACCCAGCCTTTGAGTGTGACCGTTTGGCCCACTTGCTGTTTTAAATCGTGAATATAGGTATGGGAGCTCATAAAATTTACTGCAAAGATATGATTTTGAGCACGTATTTATTGATGGTTAAAACAATATCAATCGACTATATTCGTACTTTTGCCTAATGTCAGTTAAACAAACATCAGTATTTATTCCTTCAGGTGCAGGTGCACCCGGTTTCGGGGGAATTTACCACTGCTTGAAACAAGACCCCAACACAGTTGTTCATGCTGGCGATCAGAATGCTCAATCGTACGGTTTTGGTTTAGCGGATTTTGCCGTAAAAGTGCCAGCTTCGAATCATCCTGAATACATTCCATTCATACTTGAATATTGTTCTAAACATTCTATAGATGTTTTGCTTCCTATTACTACACGCGAACTTGAGCCGTTGTCTGAAAGTGCCCATTTATTTGAGCAAATAGGCACTGAAGTTATTGTTTCACAAATAGATGGACTGAAAATTGCCAATAACAAATTTCTTGTTTTAAAACATGCTCAAATGCATGGAATTGCTGTTCCTGATTTTAAACAAGTGTTCGATTTTTGTGAATTAAACGAGTATTGCACTTTGCGCTTTGAGTCGGGGGAATCAAAACAGTGTTTTAAGCCAATTATCGGAAATGGTTCTCGGGGGTTTGGCGTTGTTGTTCAAGTTGTTGATTCTAATTTTCTCAATGAAAAATCCGCTTGGATGCCTTTGACTCTTGATGAATGGGGACAAAGAATGGGTCGCGATAAGTTCATTACTCCAATATTGGTATCCGACTTTTTGGATGGGATTGAATACAGTGTTGATGTGTTAGTACAAAACAACGCTATTCGCTATTGTATCCCCCGAAGAAGAGATAAAATGATTGGAGGAATAAGCGTGACAGGTGTTATTGAAAACAATGAAGAATTGATTGATTTAACTACAAAATTGGTAAAATCGTTGAATTTAACAGGTCCAATTGGTGTTCAATGGAAGTATGATTCACATGGAATTCCCAAACTTTTGGAAATTAATCCGAGGTTACAAGGAACTACTTCTGCATGTGTTTTAGCGGGTGTTAATATTCCGCTGGATGCTATTAAATGCGCAACTTGCAGCGAATTTGAACCTTTAAATTCAGTAGTTTGGGGGACAACATTTACCCGCTATTGGTCAGACATAAATCCGAAAATTATTTAATTTAAAAACACTCTATTGATTTTGTTATTATCTTCGCAGTCCTATGAGTAACGAAAAACGCAACACGAAACTGTATTGGGCTATGTGCATCATCAGCGGTATTGCCCTTACTTATTTTACCATCTGGCTTCCTGAAGCGTTCTGGCTTGGTCTTCCAACTTTCTTTGGTGGCTTGGCCATGGCTATGGATTGGGTTTAGTACCTCCAAAAAATTATTCTCATTGAATGTTGCGCAGAAGTGCGCCTAAAATTCTACACTCATGACAACAAAAGTTTGGTTCGATTTCGAAAAAGAAATTCAAGAGTTATACGCTCAACTCGACAAAACGAAAGCTACCCATGAACAGGGTAAAATCGATATGTCGGATATGATTAAAACCATCGAGAAAAAGATAAAAGAAGCACAGAAAACGATCTATGCAAATCTTACTGGATGGCAGAAAGTGCAAATTTCCAGACATCCCGATCGGCCTTACACATTAGATTACATTGAAAACATTTGCACCGACTTTATTGAATTATTTGGCGATCGCCAAATAAAAGACGATAAAGCCATTGTTGGAGGATTTGCCAAGATTGATGGTAAGCCGGTAATGATTATTGGTCAACAAAAGGGAAGAAATACCAAACAACGTCAGTTGAGAAATTTCGGAATGCCCAATCCTGAAGGATACAGAAAAGCATTGCGATTGATGAAGTTGGCTGAGAAATTCAATGTCCCTGTGGTTACCTTGATCGATACTCCGGGTGCTAGTCCTGGTTTAGAGGCCGAGGAGCGTGGACAAGGAGAGGCAATTGCCAAAAACTTGTTTGAAATGTCCACATTAAGTGTTCCAATCGTATGTGTTGTTATTGGAGAAGGTGCTTCAGGTGGAGCTTTAGGGATTGGTGTTGGCGATCGTGTTATGATGATGGAATACACGTGGTACAGTGTAATTAGTCCTGAAAGTTGTTCAAGTATTTTATGGAGAACTTGGGATAAAAAAGAATTAGCTGCCGATGCATTGAAACTTTCATCCGATGATATGCTAAAAATGGGTCTAATCGATGGAATTATTAAAGAACCCGTTGGTGGAGCTCATCATAATCCGAGTGAAGCATACGAATCGTTGAAAACTGCGATTAAAAAAGAGTTAAAGGCACTTTTAATACTAGAAAAAGACACCATGGTAGCTCAGAGAATTGATAAATTTTCTAACATGGGCGTTGTGGTTGAATCGTAAAAGTTAATTGAGGAAATTAATTGCTTTTTTTAGAATTCCGAGTTATTATTAAATTCGTTCAATGAAATCCAATCCCATCTGCAAGTTATTCGGTATTCAATACCCTATTATACAAGGCGGAATGATTTGGTGTTCAGGTTGGGAATTGGCTTCAGCTGTTAGCAATGCTGGTGGCTTGGGTTTAATAGGTGCGGGAAGTATGTATCCTGAAATACTTCGAGAACACATTCAAAAATGCAAAAAAGCAACCGATAAACCTTTTGGGGTGAATTTACCCTTACTTTATCCAGATATTGATAAGCACATTTCTATTATCCTTGATGAAGGGGTAAAAATTGTCTTTACTTCTGCTGGAAACCCAGCAAAATATACCCAGTTTTTTAAGGAAAAAGGGATTACGGTTGT
>CAMDDG010000021.1 GCA_945890895.1 Chitinophaga pinensis
CTCTGTCACCGCCAAAACCGCTTGGTTTACGGTCTCTATCGCCACCAAAGCTGTTTCCATTTGATCTCCGATCTCTATCTCCTGAACCTCCTCTGCGGTCATTCCCTCCAAAGCCACCGCGATTTTCTCGGCGGTCTCCACCGAATCCTTCACGTTTTTCAACGCGATTGAATCCGCCTTCTCTGCGATCTCTGTCACCGCCAAAACCGCTTGGTTTACGGTCTCTATCGCCACCAAAGCTGTTTCCATTTGATCTCCGATCTCTATCTCCGGACCCACCTCTGCGGTCATTTCCTCCAAAGCTACCGCGATTTTCTCGGCGGTCTCCACCGAATCCTTCACGTTTTTCACCGCGATTGAATCCACCTTCTCCACCTCGAGAGAAACCAGAATCTCGCCCACCAGAGTCATCCCTACGACGGTTTTCTGACCCGCGAGATTCAGACTTTTTTTCAGGCGTATTATTGCCTCTATCTTTACTTACGGGTTTACGTTCATTTAAATTAAATTTGTTTCCCTCTTCTTGGTTTTTACTCATGGTGAAAATTAAAACTACAAAATTACACAAAATATACGGAGTCCCCATCAAAAGGCATCCTTCTAATTAGCACAATTGCATTATTTTCGGTAAATCTATAGCCATATTCGTAGCAAAAAGTATATTCCTTGGCATCTACCCAATCTTTGTGCGTATAATAATCGAAAGCAAATCCCAAAGTTTTAACATTCATTTTATTTAAGTGCATGTCCATTCGTTCCAAAACACTGGAATTATTTTTAGTTGATTCAAGTAGTCTATAACACTTTTCTAATATTTTTCGATTTCGTTTTAATCGATGATCAATCAAGCGATAAGTTGCAGGTAACTGAAACTTATCGCGATTGTGAAACGCTGATCTACAAGAATCAGAGCAAAAACGCTTATCCGTTCTGCCCCGGATAACTTCATCACATTCTATGCAGGTTTTAAGTAATTTTTGATCCATATAATAAAAAATTAGAATACGAATACCTTCCCCCAATTAAATGTGAATTAATTTTTGTCTAATAATTGCAAAAAATGCAAAATGGCCAAATTCACTATAAATTTGGCCATTTTTGAATTCGTTACAAATTTCTATAATTTCCTAAATAACAGAATTAAAATGGAATTTCCACATGCTCTATTTCATCTTCCATCTCGGATTCGGTTGCAGAAAATGATTTTTTACCTCCTGACTTTTCAACTAAAAGCACATCCTTAACGATGATTTCAGCAACTTCCTTTTCTTCTCCGTCTTTATTCACAAAACGTCGATAATGTAACTTTCCTTCAATCGACAATCGAGTTCCTTTGGTAACATATTTCTCGACAACCGTAGCTACATTTCCCCAAGCTACAATGTTATGCCATTGAACATCATCTACGGTTTCACCTTTAGAGTTTTTAATTTTTTCATTGGTAGCCATACTCCATTTGGCCACCTTGTTTCCGTTTTCAAATTGAGTAATAATGGGATCCTTGCCCACGTTCCCAAACAACCTTACTGAGTTTAATAGATTTTTCATTTTTGTGTTTATTAAAATCGATTCGCGCGTTTCGATTGATTTATAACACAAAGATGAGCAGTGCCTTTCTCAACAGTTGTAAAACATACAGATATAAACGAATATAAACGTTTATTTATAAATTAATTATGATTGGCAATTGCACAAGTTGAAACAACCGCCGTTTCTGAACGCAATATTCTATTCCCTAAATCCAACAAACGAAAGCCTTTAGTTAAAGCTAAAGCAACTTCTTCGAGACTAAAATCTCCCTCTGGACCGATAGCAATTAAATCATTATTTTTCAAGTCTTTTGAATTTGAAATCAAATTGCTAATTGAGATGCTATTACCATTTACATTGATCATATCACCTAAATTAGAAATATCACAAAATGCAATGTATTTATTCATATAGTTGAACTTTTCGCCAGAAAACTGGTTTATAAATTCTGTAAATTTCAAATCCTCCATCTGAGGTAGATGAGAAGTATGAGACTGTTTAATTGCACTGATGGCTGTTTTCCGCAAGCGATCTAAATTAATTTTGCTTCTCTCTGAATTCTTGGTATGAAGAAATGTTAAGCTAAATACTCCCAATTCTGTGCATTTTTCAACTGCCCATTCCATTCGATCAGAATTCTTTAAAATACCCATGGCTATCCACAAACTTGGCAATTCTTGAAGGATAGTTTCTTGAATTTCCACCTTACAACTGCGTTTATTAATTTCAATCAGTTTACCCTTGAAAAGATGACCTTTACCGTCGGTAAATTCGATGAAATCACCGATATCATATCGCGTTACATTAACAATATGATTATATTCACCCTCAGAAAATTCCGCAATATTATGATGAATATACTCCGAAAAAAATGTAAATTTACCTGGCATCTTATTAGGCTTTCTTCCAAGAAGTTCCCTCTTTGGAATCCATTAATTCAATACCAGATTCTTTTAATTTGTTACGAATCTGATCACTGAGTGCATAATTCTTGCTCAACTTAGCTTCAGACCTCAGTTCAATTAACAGTTTAAGAACGGAATCCAATGTTCCATTATCGCTTGAATCCTGATTCGATGGTATTCCCAAAACTCCTCTAAAATAATCACGAAAAAGAGAGCTCACTAAATCTTTACTATTGGAATCAATGGTTTCTTTTCCATCATTAACTAGATTTACTCTTCTAGCTGCCTCGAACAATTGAGCAATTACTATCGGAGTGTTTAAATCGTCATTTAAAGCATATTCAATTGAGTCAATTATATCAGAAAAATCAACAGTTGAAACTTCTGAAACTTTCAACCCTTCAATTAGTTGCTCTGCAGCCACTAATCGAGCCAATCCTTTATCCGAAGCCAATAATGCTTCTTCACTAAAATCTAAAGTACCTCTATAATGTGCCTGTAAAACAAAGAAGCGCAATGTAGCTGCACCAAACCCTCTAGTCAACAATTCATGATTCCCTGTAAATAGTTCTTCAACTTTAATCCCATTATTCAAACTTTTAGCCATTTTCTGGCCATTTATAGTGATCATATTGTGATGAACCCAATATTTTGCTGGGGTATGCTTATGCGCTGCTTTACTTTGAGCTATTTCACATTCGTGATGCGGAAACAATAAATCCATCCCACCACCATGAATATCAAAAAATTCACCCAAATATTTAGCAGACATTGCACTACACTCAATGTGCCAACCCGGATAACCCTTCCCCCATGGAGACGACCATTGCATTATGTGTTCGGGACTCGACTTTTTCCAAAGTGCAAAATCAGTTGGATTTCTCTTTTCAGTTTGTCCTTCCAAGTCGCGACTTTGGTTTCCTGCACCAGCAACTAGATCCTCAACAACTCGTCCACTTAATTCACCGTAATTATTCGATGCATTTCTATAAGCCTCCACATCAAAATACACTGAACCGTCAACTTCATATGCCATTCCCTGATTCAAAATTGTTTGAATCATTTCAATTTGCTCAATAATATGACCGCTGGCTTTAGGTTCGATACTGGGTCGAATAACATTCAATCGATCCATCACCGAATTATACATATCCGTGTAAGTTTGAGCTACTTCCATCGGTTCCAATTGCTCCAATCTTGCTTGTTTTTGAAGCTTATCTTCTCCCTCATCTGCATCCCCAACCAAATGACCCACATCCGTAATATTTCGGACGAATCGAACCTGATATCCTTGTTGGATCAAATAACGTCTCAGGACATCAAATACTATTGGACCACGAACGTGCCCAAGGTGGGGAGCTCCGTAAACAGTTGGTCCACAAACATATATTCCCGCTTTTTGGGGGATAATCGACGTAAATTCCTCTGTATTTCTGCTAAGTGTATTATAAAGTTTCACGATTTTCGTACATTTTTTGATAATATAACTGGTAATTTCCACTGGTTACATTAGTTAACCATTCTTCATTTTCTAAGTACCAATCAATAGTTCTTTCAAACCCTTGATCAAAGTTCACACTGGGCGTCCATCCTAACTCAGTTTCCAATTTGGAAGCATCGATTGCGTATCTAAAATCATGTCCCGCACGATCGGTAACATACGTAATCAATTTTTCTGAATCACCCTTAGTCCTGCCCAATTTTCTATCCATGATTTCACACAATTTTTTAACTAAATCGATGTTTTTCCATTCATTATTTCCACCAATATTGTAGGTTTCGCTCAACTTTCCATGATGAAAAACTACATCAATGGCTGCTGCATGATCATTTACCCACAACCAATCGCGAACATTCTCGCCCTTACCATATACCGGTAATGGTTTATTATTCTTTATATTATGAATCATCAAGGGTATTAGTTTTTCAGGAAACTGATGACTTCCATAATTATTTGAACAATTGCTAATTACAAACGGCAAGTGGTAGGTTTCGCCATAAGCTCTCACAAAATGGTCTGAACTTGCTTTACTCGCTGAATAAGGAGAATTGGGCGAATAAGGTGTCGTTTCTGTGAATTTACCTTCATCTCCCAAAGTTCCATATACCTCATCGGTACTTACATGGTAAAATCGACCCGATTCAATATTTCCAAATGCCTTAAAAGCATTTAAAAGAATCACAGTGCCTACCACATTGGTCATCACAAACTCTAATGGGTTGGAAATACTTCTGTCAACATGACTTTCAGCAGCTAAGTGAATTACTGAATCAATTTTTTTAGACTGGAATATTTTCTCCACTTCAGTTGCATTGGTTATGTCAACTTTGTGAAATTCATAATTTTGACAACTTTCTAGATCTGCCAAATTTGCTAAATTTCCAGCATAAGTTAGTGCATCTAGATTAATGATTTGATAATCAGGATATTTGTTCACAAATCGTCTAACCACATGAGAACCAATAAAACCCGCTCCACCGGTGATTAAAATATTCTTTTTCATTTTTTTTGGGCTGAATTTAATTTAATATAAATACATTAGGTTAACCAAATGAACACTGATATATTTAAATACATTTAATTTACAAATTTCAGTTTGTTGTTTCAGTTTTCAACTTTTTATTAGTCAAACAATACAAAATCATCTTTGAACGGGTTTAACTCCATAAATTTTCACATACAAAGGAGAATAGGCTGGCACTCCAATCCGACCTGCAGCACCAAAACCAAATTTTGAAGGAACAACAAACTCCATTATTGAATTTGAAGCTACCCAAAAAGGAAATTCATTCATTGCTGTTACAGGATTTATTTGTTGATCCCATTGAGTAAAGTATTTTTTGCCTTCCAACTTACTGTCATAAATTAAATCGCCATTTAATCGTTTCATCACCAAATCATATTCCAAACTAAATGCCCCTTTATGAAAAGGTGCATTCTTAAATAGGTTTTGCAATCCAGATTGATCTTCATTCACACTTTTAGGTATGGATGAATTTTTTAGACCCTGATCTATATTTATTATTGATTCTAACTTACGATATCTAATTCCAGTAGCTGTATCTAAATACCAACCTTTGCCACAATATTGTTCAATTAACTTCTGTTCAACAACTGATCGTTGATATGCTTTTTCAGCGATAAAATTAAAATAATCTTGACTCGACATTATTTTACTTACCTCAAAAATTACCCGTGCTTCTTGATTATCTGGCAACAATTGAACTTTGTAGTGACTAGAAACTTTCTTTTTCAGACTATCCGTAGGAATAATTACCTCTAATTTACTGCCGGCGGAAGCCATTTGTAAAGCTTCGGTAAGTTCATTGTTGGCATCTGAAGGATAAGGTACTTCGACTAAAGTATCTGCATTATATGAATTAAAAATAGTATCATTTCCTGGTCCAATTATCATGTAATTTAACAAGCAATAATTGTCAGAAGAAAGTACAGTTTCTAATGGCTTACCCTTTAAAAATCGGTACTTTAAACCAGTTTCAGTCGTTTGATATCCCAAAAAATAGCGATAAATAAAAAATCCCAAAGACACTGTCGCTAACAATACCAGTGATCGAATCAACCATTTAGAGTTCATTTGCAATTTGTTTTAATTGTTCTTTATACTTTACCAATTCTTTTCTAAATTTTTCTACAACACGCTCCAAAGGTTCCTCGCTTTGTCCACCTGCGGCATTGAAATGCCCTCCGCCTGTAAAATAATTTCCTGCAAATTCATTTGCTGCAAATTTACCTTTACTTCTGAAACTCATTTTCACACGTTCTGTTCTATCTATTATTAGCACACTAAATACTATTCCTTTTATACCTAAACCAAAATTCACTAATCCTTCGGTATCTCCGGTTACTACTTGAAATTGGTCTAATTCTTCTCGACTCAGGTAAATTAAAGCAGTGTGACAATCTTCAATAATTTCTAATTTATGATACATGCAATACCCAAATAATCGAGTTCTATTCAACGTAAAAACATCATATATTCTTTGATGTATTTGAATATGTTCTGCGCCCAATTCCATCATTTCAGCTGCAATTCTGTGTGTATGAGGCTTGGTATTATTATGTTGAAAATTCCCAGTATCCGTCATTAACCCCGTATATAAACAATTTACAGCGTCTTTGGAAATAGACTGCGTTCCAAAATACTCTTTTGCAAACTCAAACACCAACTCACAGGTACTACTCGCAGTTGTATCATAAAAACAAAAATTATAAAATTCTTCTGCCTCTAAATGGTGATCAATCATCACCAATTTAGTTCCTTGAGACTTTCTATTTCGTATTATTTCACCCAAAAAATTAATTCGAGAAAGTCGGTTAAAATCTAAGCAAAAAACCAAATCCGCACCGTTGATATATGTCGTGGCCTCATCGATTCTTTCTTCAAAATTAATCACGCTATTATTTCCCGGCAACCAACTCAAGAAATCTGCATAATCCGTTGGTGTGATAACTTGAGCATTTTGCCCTAAACTCTTTAAAATATGCCACAAACCCAATGTAGAACCCATGGCATCTCCGTCGGGTTTATGGTGTGTAGTGATGGCAATTTTTTCAAATTGACCATTTTTAATTTGTTCGATTAATTCTGCAGTGGTGTTTATTCTCATTTTCACAACAAAAATACGGATTACCTAAAGTAAATTTGCATTAAATGAGCAGTTCAGAATATCGGTTGCATACCTTGTCTAATGGACTTCGAGTAGCCTACCTAAAAACTCCATCGGCACTACTTGCACATTGTGGCTTTGTTATTCATGCTGGAAGTAGAAACGATGGCAAAAATCCTGGTATTGCTCACTGTCTTGAACATATGCTCTTTAAAGGAACGAATTCCCGAAAAACCATTCATGTTTTAAATCATCTTGAAGTAGTAGGCGGCGAATTAAATGCTTTCACAACTAAAGAAATCACTTCCATATACGCAACAGTTCAAAAAAAACATTTTAAACGGGCAGCTGATATATTATTTGATATCACGTTTAATTCAAATTTTCCAGAAAATGAATTGATTAAGGAGAAAAAGGTAATTAAAGACGAAATCAACATGTATTTAGATACTCCTGAAGAGAATATTTATGATGAATTCCAGGAAAAAATATACAATTCTCACCCTCTTGCCCATAACATTTTAGGAACTAGCGAATCTGTAGATCAAATTACACGACAAGACATTGTAGAATTCGTTAATACTCATTATCAATATAACAATCTTGTTTTTGTTGTGGTAGGTAATATTCCTTTTGAAAAAGTGTTACAAATTGCAGAAAATCTATCCTTTAAATACAATAATAATAATCTGACTGATTCTCAATCATTTCCTGATCACTCAAATCAAATTTTTGAATATGTTCCTTTCCGCGATGTAAAAAAAAGTGATTTTGGCCAATCCTACGGAATAATAGGTTTACCCACATTGAATGAGTCACATAGTCATAAATTCCCGTTATTACTACTTAATAATTTATTGGGAGGACCTGGAATGAATTCACGATTGAGTTTGGCTATTCGTGAAAAATATGGTTATACGTATCATATTGAAAGTGGTTATCAAGCTTTTCGAGACTCAGGTTTGTTCCACTGCTATTTGAGTTGTGAAGAAAAATATTTAAAAAGATCGATTGATCTTATTGAAAAAGAGCTTACTAAACTGAAAACAACTAAACTTGGAAGAGTCCAACTTTCTCAAGCGAAAAATCAATTTATCGGTCAATTGACCATCGCCAATGAATCAAAAAGTGGATTGATGCTACATTTAGGCAAGGGTATTGTAAAATCAGGAAAAGCAAATTCAATTAAAGAAACTATTGAACACATTAGTAAAATAACTGCTGAAAATTTACTCGAAACTGCCAATTTAGTTTTCGATCTTGAATCATTTAGCCATCTATATTATGTCCCTGACAAATAAAGAGCATCCCATAAAAGTACTGATATCCAAAGGTGAAGGTGTTGATTTAGACTTCAAACAGGAAATCCAAAATCCCCGAAAGATTGCAAAATCTATGGTAAGTTTTGCTAATACACAGGGTGGAGTTTTACTTATTGGAGTTCGCGACAATGGCAGCATTGCTGGAATTAAGAGTGAAGATGAAGTTCACATGTTGAGTCTCGCAGCTTCATTTTTTTCGAAACCCGAAATTCGGTTTACAGTGCAAGAATATAATCTTGAGGGCAAAACTATTCTGAAAGTTTTTATACCTAAGGGCGAAAATCAACCCTATTACGCAAAATCAGATGATGAAAAATGGTGGGTTTATGTTCGTGTAAACGACAAATGCATTCTAGCCTCCAAAACCACTGTTGATTTCATGCATAACCGTTCAAAACCAGTAAAGATGACACTGGGCAAATTAGAACAATCAATTCTCCTTTTTGTAGGAGGAAGAGAGAAAACCACCCTAGATGAAATTTGCAATAAATTTAATTTAGGGAAGCGCAGAACTTCAAGAATTTTAGTTGATTTGATGCGTCTACAAACAATTCGAAGCCATACCACTGAAAAAACTGAGTTCTACACTTCCACTAATTCATAATATTTTATAATATGGCTTTCTCGAACATTTCAGAAACAGCATTCCAGTTTACTACGTTCCAAAATGCACCAATATAGTCAGGGCGGCGATTCTGGTAGTTTAAATAGTAAGCATGTTCCCAAACGTCTAAACCTAAAATTGGAGTTCCTTTTACATCAGCAACATCCATTAACGGATTATCTTGATTTGGTGTAGAGCAAACAACCAACTTTTTATCTTGAACCACTAACCAAGCCCAACCGCTTCCAAAACGAGTTGCACCTGCCTTTGCAAACTCTTCCTTGAAAGCAGCGAAACTCCCAAACGTAGTATCTATTGCGGCTTTCAAATTTCCAGTTGGCTCTCCACCACCATTTGGACCCATAATATTCCAAAATAATGTGTGGTTAAAATGCCCACCGCCATTATTTCTAACCGCAGGTGAATACTTACTAACTGAAGCTAATAACTCCAGAATGTTTTTTCCCTCGGCATCTGTACCTTGGAAAGCAGCATTCAAGTTAGTAACGTATGCTTGATGGTGCTTTCCATGGTGAATTTCCATTGTTCTTGCATCAATGTGTGGCTCCAATGCATTGAAGTCGTACGGTAATTTTGGTAATTCGAACATAATATTTGATTTTCTTAGTTAAACAAAGTTACATCACGAATTGTTCGGTAACAAACCAACTCTAAAATAATCGTTAAGTTTGCGATTTCCATCCATGCACACACATCTCCTGGCAATAGAAACGATTGCGGCAGTATTTTCACTTTGGTGTGTTTATCTTGCCGGTAAAAACAATATTCTCAATTGGCCCGTAAGTATTATTGCCTCTATTCTCTATTTCGGAGTTTTTTTTGAGAATCGATTTTTCTCAGATGCCTATCTTCAGATAGTCTTTTTGCTATTCCAAATCTTTGGTTGGTACATTTGGACTAAAAAACCCAACAGCCAAAAGTTTGACAAAGCCGTTAACAAAGAGAATAACCTCAACTCAGATTCTCGCATTTCTCAATTCCAACCTATCCGATCTTTGAATAAAAGAGAATTGCTCATTTACCTAATAATTTTTTTAATTTTCTGGGGATGCTATTATGTTGCTTATCTCAATTTATTTGTTAATCCAAGAGCACCACTTTTGGATACATTTTTAACATCCATCTCCTTGTTAGCTCTTTACTTACAAGCCAAACGAATCCTGAATCATTGGTATTTATGGATCTTTGCTGATATTCTCTATGTGCCATTATATTTCTGGGGAAATCAGTACATAACTTCAATATTGTATGCTTTTTTTATTGGTTTAGCAGTTTGGGGACTTAAACAATGGCAAAAAGAAAAGGCTGCTCAAATGAACAGCCTTTAACATTTAATCTAAGTTAGATTATTATTTTTTACCTGCTTCTGCAGCTGCTTGCATCAACGCACGAGTTGTTTTAACTGTAACGATAGCGTTTTCTGGAGCATCTAAAATTTCTAAATTCTCCAAAGCTAAGTTACGAACTTTAGCACTTTGACCAATCTCTAATGTATCGATTGAAACATCCACGTAATCAGGCATTTCGGATAACAAACCTCTCAAACGAAGACGATTGATTTTTCTAACTAATTTACCACCGGCTCTAACCCCTGGTGAGTTTCCAACAACACGAATTGGAACTTCCATAACTACTTTTTTACCTTCAGCAACACTCATGAAATCAGCGTGCAAAATAGCTTCTGATACAGGGTGAAATTGCATATCTTGTAAAATAGACGTATATGTATTTCCATCGATTTCTAATTTTACTTTGTAGGCGTTATGCGTGTATACCAAGTTTTTAAAATCGGCTTGATAAATTGCAAAGTGAATCGCTTCTTTACCTTCGCTGTACATTACACAAGGAACCATTCCTTTGTTTCTCAATTCTTTTGCGGTGCGACTACCCACTTCCGAGCGCGTTTCACCTTTCAATAAGATGGTTTTCATATTTTACTGTTACGTTTATTAACTTTTTTGGTTTAGGTCTAAACTCGTTTGAGAATTAAAAACCTGCTTAAACAAAGAACTTATGCTTCCATTTTCATGAACATTTCTTATTGCTCGTGCAAATAAAGGGGCCACTGAAAGTACCTTTATTTTGGAAGAATGTTGCTTTAACGGAATGGTATCAGTTACAACCAATTCAGTTAAAACGGAGTTCTCTATATTTTCGTATGCCTTTCCGCTTAATACAGGATGGCAACATAGCGCTCTCACACTTTTTGCACCTTTTTCCATCAACATGGCAGATGATTTGCAAAGCGTACCGCCTGTATCGATGATGTCATCGATTAAGACAACATCTTTACCTTCTACATCACCAATTACTGTCATATTTGCAATCTCATTTGCTTTACGACGTTCTTTATCGCAAATAATCATCGGGAGATTGAGCACTTTTGCTACTTCTCTAATTCGATTACTCGCTCCTACGTCGGGTGCAGCAATTACTAAGTTTTCAGATTCAATGGTTCGAATGTAAGGCACAAAAACAATTGAACTCTCCAAGTGATCTACGGGAACATTAAAGAATCCTTGAATTTGTGGCGCATGCAATTCCATAGTCATAACACGATTAGCGCCAGCTGTCGACAACAAATCTGCTACTAATTTCGACGCTATTGAAACTCGGGGTTTATCTTTTCTATCTTGTCGTGCAAACCCGTAATAAGGGATAACTGCTGTGATGTAATTAGCACTTGCGCGTTTTGCCGCGTCAATGGCCATTAACAACTCCATTAAGTTATCACTGTTGGGATAGGTGCTTTGAACAATAAACACATCACATCCGCGAACGCTTTCTTGAAAATTGGGTTGAAATTCACCATCACTGAACCGACTTACTGCTAAATCGCCTGGTGTTGAACCGTAAAACTCGCAAATTGATTGTGTGAGTGACTGGGAGGCAGATCCTCCAAAAATTTTTACAGGATGTATTAACGATGTCATAATGGGATTCTACTTTCTCACAGGATTATTCCAGGATATCATCAAACCTTTTAGTTGTCCGACTAGGGCTCGAACCTAGACTCTTCTGAACCAAAATCAGACGTGTTGCCAGTTACACCATCGGACAATTTTCGAAGTGCAAAGATAGGTAAGTTTTTTATTTTGCAAATATTCGACTTAGATTTTTTTTAAATTTACCTCAATTCGCCTTCGTATTTCGTTAAAACTCATAAAAAATTTCTATTTACCACATTGATTTACAAAGGATTGATTATTTGTTGATTATTCGATTAAATTTCTTATACAGTAAAAAAGGTTCATTTACATCAAATTAATCAATTTACAATTGAATTAGGTTAACTAAATTTTCTGCACAAACTGTGTAGTTGATTTCACTTTACTCTGCAATTGAACTATATAATTTCCGGGTTTCAGTCCTCTAAGATCCACTTGTTGTTGATATTCTCCAACCGAGAAGGTTCTATGAAAAACAGTTTGAACCATATTCCCAATTGGATCATAAACATTCAGAGCTAATTCTCCACCACCATCCGTTTCAAAATCCACTATAATAAAATCTTTTGCTGGGTTTGGATAAATGGGTTTCATGCGAATCTGGGTCATGTAATCTGCAAACTCTTCCAAACTGGAAAGACTATTTTTGAAAATTGGTAGCGTATTGTAATCTTTACCACCTAAGAGAGAGCTTACTTCGTTTTCAGAAAGTTCAAACCAGTCTTTCAAAACACTTGCATAAACTTGTCTAAAATCAAATTGCATGGGTACATTATCTTCTACGGTGGTGGTGGACGGAATGGATGGATTGTTTCCAATAATTCCTGGCTGAACTGCATCCCCAAAAACAATCAAGGGCGCCGCTGCACCGTGGTCTGTCCCACCAGAAGCATTACTTTGTACCCTCCGACCAAATTCACTAAATGTCATACCCACCACTCGATCACTTACACCCAATAATTTTAAATCATCTTGGAATGCATCGATAGCGGTGCTTAAATTCTCTAATAAGGTGGCGTGAGATCCATCTTTATGTGAACTACTATCTACCTGCTCTGCATGCGTATCAAAACCACCTAAACTCACCATATACACCGGTGTTTTCAAACCACCTGAAATCAATTTTGCAACAATTTTCAATTGCTCTGATAAACCATTTCCACGTCCACCAGATGTAGGATATTTAGTAGATTTATTTGATCCAGAACTCGCCGCTTTTTTAATCACATCGGCATATTTATTGGTCTGTTGAGCCAGTAAACGAATATAACTCAACTCATCTCCATACGGCGTTGCAGGGGCAGTTCCAGTAGAATTATCGATTATATTATAAAAAGCGGTAGGATCCGTTATAGCCATACCCATACTTGTGCTTGGTCCCATAAATGCTAACGAAACCATTGCACCAATTTGAATAGCCAGCGGATCGGGCATGGTAGAATTGGGATAATCTTTTGGAAAATTTTCGAAACGATCATCTAAGTATCTACCCATCCAGCCGGTAGTCTCAATCGTGTTGCTATCACTAGCACTCATCCATATATCTGTTGATCGAAAATGCGAAAAATTTGGATCTGGATATCCTACGGATTGAACTATATTCACTTTCCCATTATTGAACATAGTTTGTAAACCTGTCATTTTAGGATGAAGTGTGGTTTTATTGTAACCATTTAATTTCAATAAATCGGTTTCATTGATTATTACATTACTACGTGCTTTAGTAAGATTAGCGTATTGATCAATTGGAACTACGGTATTCAATCCATCATTACCGCCGTTTAATTGTATCAAAACCAAAACTTTACCCTCCGAAGCCCGTTTCCCAATATTGCCTAGAACCGACTCAAAACCCATAGCATTTAAGTTCATGCCATTGAGTGAAACAGGTACAACAGACGCAGCTGCTGCGGCTTTAAAAAAGTTTCTCCTTTTCATTTTTTGTTAATTAAGAAAGTTGATACTCGGAAAGGTTCATGATTGATTTATATAAACTCTTAAGCTTAAGAGTAGCTGTTGATAATGCGGTAGCATGATTTGGATAACTGGTATTGGTTGCTGCATCGTATTCATCAGACCAATTATAATCTGGGATTCCACCAGGTAGAAGAATGGACTTTAGGGTTGCAATTTGACTGGAATCTAAAGCTTGAGGCAGTAAGAACTCTACCACTTCACTAATTAACTTATCTGCATTTCTAGGTTCGCTAAATTGTTTAGTAATTATCCATGGGTCAACCATCAATTTATAGCCGTCTACAGTATGACCAATCCACAACAAATAATCTTGAAATTCATTTCTTTTGGGTAGGGAATCGGAAGTGATCCAAGTACGATGAAACAGTGGAACCTGATACCAAGCTTCCCATCCTGAAACACTGGGAGGATCGCCTAAATTCATTTGAAGGATTGCTGAATATGCACTGCCAAATGAATAAAACTTATAACTTTTTTGATAATCAGTAGTATTGGGAAACTTCACTTCCCATTGCCTTAAATAACCAACGATATGAGAAAGTGGATCTTTTATCATAGCTCCTCTGTTCCATGAATCGTAAAAATGCTCACTTTCTAACAAGGTTTTTAATACCGGTTTAATTTCATATCCATTGTCTCTAAACACCTTAGCTAAAGGTTCAATCACATTGGTTTCAATAGTGCTATCCAGTTCATAATAAACAAAGTACTTGTATAACCTTCTGCAAATAAATTTACTCACTTCCTCAACATTAAAAATCATATCCAGCAAGTCTTTCAATTCATCCATTCCGGCATTTATACCCGTTCTTCCTTTAATTACGGTATTGCCATAAAAACTTGAAAATGTTTTATCACCGGTATCGTGATTAGCAGAAACAAAAGATGTAGAAAATGGCGATGTTGTAGGATTTATTGTGAATCCAGTTAATACGCGTGCTGCTTGCTTGACATCATCTTCGGTGTATTTACTACCAGATCCTTTCCCTAAGGTAAAAAGTTCTTGAAGTTCACGAGCATAATTTTCATCCGGCGCCCTTTTTGTGTTTAACCGACCGTTTAAATAATAAAGCATCGCCGGGTCCAGAGTAATTTGCTGAATCAATGTTTTAAAATTACCCAATGCATAATCATTCAAAACTTTAACATAGGTGTAACAAGAAGCAGAAACTGGAATATCCAGCATTTGAACCGGCAAATGATTGTGCCAAAAAACAATCATTTTCTCCATAATGGTAGTTGATTGAGTCAAGGGTAACGACCAAAACCAGGCTTTAACACTGTTTTTTCGACTCGGTTCCAAATTGAAATCTAATGGAGCATTCACCCATGTTTTTCCATACGAAGAATTTGCATCCGGATTGGTATTCTGATAGTTATTCACAGGAGGATTAAAAGTATAATTGGTAGTATCCAACAACTTAGCAACAGCCTCCGATAAACTCAATTTTTCAAAATCCTTGACATCATTAAACTTTGGGCCAAAGGTGGTTCTTCTCAATAAGTGTAAAACTTCTGAACGACTCCAATTACCCGAATATTTCGTCAGACCGGTTGTAATACCTCTTTTGGATATCAATTTTGAATCGTATATTTTTTCGTCCATAGGTGAATGGTTTTATAAGTTTTAAACGGATTTAATTGTTTTTAACAAAATCAATGCCAATTTCAATGATACGAAATAGACTCAAGTAGTCTTTGTTAAGTTTAATTACAACTACATAACTCGTTAAATTTGTGACAATTATCCGACAAACCCAATCAAATTCATTTCATTCACTGATGGTAGGATATTTTGACTTGCCCGTGATGATAAGCAAATTTGTTTCCATTTAATTCAAACTGGAGTCTTCCAAAAGTATCAACTCCTTTTATTTTCACTTTTACTCTTAACAAACCATCTTGAATCAATACCGAGTTATCATCCCCCAAAACTAAATTAGACACTTCCATTCTAGCAGATTCATCAAGAACATCTATTAGCATGTAATTATTATTTCCCCAAATCTTTAAGTTAAATTCTTCAGTGATTTCAGTACTCGAATTAACCAATTGATTTTTTAAATTATGAATATCAGAAGTTAATGCGAGGTGTATATGGTTTGTTAATAGGTTTAAATCAATGGTATGATGATTGATGTCTCTCAAACTTATTCCGTGAGGAAGGATTTCTTGAATTTTCTGTTGATTCACATTGATGCCTATTCCTAAAACAACAAATCGAATTCCGTAGTTATTGGTTACTACTTGAATTAATAATCCAGATAGTTTTTTATTCAAACAAATCAGATCATTGGGCCATTTAATTTGGATGTTTTGGGTTGAATATGATTGAAGTGCATGCAATAAATTTAGAGTTAGTAGTTTATTTAAAAGTACTAAGTCAATTGAATCCGGCAAAGGAACAGCTATGCTGTATGCTATAGTTTGATTGGGAAAATCATTCCAGGCGTTGCTACCTTGTCCGCGACCGTTCAACTGATTAAATGAAAAACAAGCTAAGGTATGGTGTGAATTTACTTGTTGATTCACCAGATCCAGAACTAAATCTTGAGTAGAATTGCAAGAATCTACGTAATAGAGTGGAGGGATTTCTTTCTCTCGATGACTTGAAATGAATGGAATCTGTTTCAAAATGCCGTAATTTGCACAAAATAACCGAATAAATGGCCGAAAAAAAAGGAAGTGAATCAGAAGCAATTGCAGCAATTGCGGTTCATGGATTGCAAGAAAAAAAAGGAATTGATATTGTAAGTATAGATTTGAGAGGGGTACCGGGTGCGTTTACAGATTTTTTTGTAATTTGTCATGGATCAAGCAACAGACAGATTGATGCATTGGCAGACAGCGTAGAAGACGAATTGCGTAAGGCAATGAATGAACGACCACGTCATCGAGAGGGTAACGATATTGCAGAGTGGGTTTTATTGGATTACTATAACGTAGTAGTTCATATTTTTTCGCAAGATAAACGCGAATTTTATGCTTTAGAGGAACTGTGGGGAGATGGAAAGATTCAGAAATTTGAAAATTTTTCATAAATAATTTGGAATTGCATAAATAATTAGTAATTTTGCACCCCCAAGAAACAAAAACTTGGCCCGTTCGTCTATCGGTTAGGACACGTCCCTTTCACGGATGAAAGAGGGGTTCGATTCCCCTACGGGCTACAAACCAAACAAAACATTTTACAATGGTTTGTGGTAAAGGTACATCGCGGGATGGAGCAGTGGTAGCTCGTCGGGCTCATAACCCGAAGGTCACAGGTTCGAGTCCTGTTCCCGCTACTAAGAAAAAAAGTCGTCAGAAATGGCGACTTTTTTTTGTTTTATACTTTTTTTACTTTTACTTTGAATTTCAAAGTACTTTATGAAACAGAAAGACAACACACTCAATTCCATACAAGATATTAGAAATATCATGGAAAAATCTACAAAATTCAGCTCACTTAGTGGACTTTCGTTCATTGCAGCTGGAATTGTAGCAACAATAAGTGCACTATTTGCTGCATATACGCTTGACTCAAATATATTAACCTTCAATCTTTACAAGCCTATTTCAATAGAACAACTATATAAATTAATTGGAAATGGAATTATTACACTAATATTAGCTTCAGTTGTTGCCTATATTTTTACAAAAATCAAAGCTGCAAAACTTAAACATTCACTCAATTCGGTTATAAGCAGACATCTATTTTTACATCTTGCAATCCCACTTTTAACTGGTGGTATAATTGTCCTTTCACTCATATACCACGGAAATCTGGTTCTTGTCGCCCCCCTTTTACTCATTTCTTATGGATTAGGAGTTGTATCTGCAAGCAAATTCACGCATGCTGAAATTTTTTATCTGGGTATTATTCATCTTGTATTAGGATGCATTGGTTTATTCGCATTAGGGAATGGATTAATCCTATGGACATTAGGCTTTGGTCTTACTCATATTATTTGGGGAATTTACTTTTATAAAAAACATGACTAAGCCCATATTATTACTCAATAAAGCATTTGAAAATCGAATTAGATTGGGAATTATGTCCACTTTGGTTGTGAATGATACAATGGATTTCAATCACCTTAAAGAACTACTAGAAGTTACTGATGGAAATCTTGCATCGCATTTAATAGCATTGGAAAAACTAAATTATTTATCTGTCGAAAAGCGATTTATCGGCAAAAAAACCAATACAACTTATAGAATAACAAGTTCAGGGAAAGAAGCATTTGTCCAACACTTAAATAACCTTGAAGAAATAATTAATCAAACTCTTTAGAAGTAAAACAATACAACCTGAACTTAGAACTAACACAAATAAAAAATGAAAGATCGCATCCACACCATCACTGGAATAGCAATAATGATAGTTGCACTAGTAGTATTCCAAATAAACGGTGAGAATATAGAATTACTGAGCAGTATTCTATTATTCATTTTAACTCTTATACAATTTGTTATATTGTTAATCACCAGATATCGTCGAAAAAAACAAAAATTAGAACTTAACATGTCCTTCGATTGGCTAGTACTATTAACCATATTTGAAATAAGCGCATTCAACTTAAACAAAACAATACCGATATTTCAACATTCGGCCGCATGGGTATCAATTGTATTAGTTTCAGCAAATATTGCCTTAGGCTATTTATTATACCCAAATAAAAGACACAATAATGTACTTCTTGAAAACATGGCAATTACAATTGCCACATTCTCCATACCATTATTCATATATTTCACACTATATCTGTTTCCCTATTTCGCATTTAGCCTGATTGGAATTCTATTTTTCGGTTTAAGTTCTCACGTATTTGCACCTCTGTTAACTACAATTTTCTTCATATATCAATTAAATAAATTGTACTCCCTAAATTCTTCCAAATGGAAATACATGGCCGCTGGACTTACAGGTCCGATAGTAATTTCAATTCTATTTATATTTTATTGGGAAAATCAAACAACCCAAATAAAAAAGATTATTAATCATAATATTATTAATGAAACCAACGAATTACCAACTTGGGTGAAAATTGCTCAACAAATCCCTAAAAATGCCATTACTGAAAAAATACTAAAAACTGGAATTGTTTATCCGGAATTGAGTGGTTCATTCTCATTCTTCGACAATCCATTAAGAAGCCAAAATAATGAAGTTCCAAAACACGATCCACTGGTAGTTATTTCAAACTTGTTTATCACTTCTCCGACTTTAGAGAATACTGAAAAATTAAAAATTATCAAAAATCAATATGGACGCAACTATGAATTCAATGAACATCTTTGGGGAGATGAAGAATTACAAACATCGTCCATAGTAACCAATGTACTATTGATGCCACAATATAGAATGGCCTATACAGAAAAAACTATTACGATTCAAAATAAGAATGAATACAACACAGGAGAAGCAATTTACACCTTCAAACTACCTTCAAACAGTGCAGTCAGTAGTTTGTCACTTTGGATTAACGGTGAAGAACGAAAGGCAGCAATTACCACAAAACTAAAGGCCGAATCCGCTTATAAGCAAATAGTTGGAGTTGAAAATAGAGATCCAGTAACAGTATCGTGGAAAGAAGGAAACTCCGTTATTGTAAGAGTTTTCCCTTGCACGAAAAATGATCCTAGAAAATTCAAACTAGGAATTACCTCGCCGTTATTGTTCAACTCCAACTCAAACACACTAACTTATAAAAACATTTCATTTGAAGGTCCAAACTCCAAAGATGCTTTAGAATCCATTAAATTTCATACAGAAATTGCTGTCAAAGATGTAACCAGCAACAACATAAGTAATCAATTTGACAAAATAATAGATCAAGATTATACTGAAAATTGGTCTTTGTCATTTAAAGCACCCCCATTGTCGTCAAATTCTTTCACATTTCAAGACTTCCAATACAACATAACCAACATACAAAAAACTCAAACTAAATCCAAAATACAAAACCTATACTTAGACATCAATTCTTCATGGACAACCGAAGAAATTGACAATATTCTAAAGAGTCCTGGGAAAAAATATGTCTATTTCAATAGTCATTTTGTAGAACAAAGTGAAAATCAATTCCAGGACGCAATAACTATTCTAAAAGAGTTAAACTTCAGTGTATTTCCCTTCCACAAAATATCAAACATCAATACTGACCTTGTAGTTACCAAAAATTCATCAAACACACCCAATATTGAAGACCTCAGATTAACCAATTTCAAGTTTAACGAATACGACACCAGTAAATCTGAATACTATATAGATCTAAAAAAATTCCTACAACTAGACAAGAAAGTCAATGTTTACGCACTGGACAATCATAGAGGCAACTTATTAAACTCGTTATCTGACATACACTCGGTAAATTGCTTTTCAGGATCTTCTTACGATCTAATTAAATTTCTCAAACAAAACCAACATCTTACAGATATAAATAACGACTCAATAATTTCAATCCCAAATGCTTCAATATCTATATTAAAGACAAAAAACAAACAATCCCACCCAACCGCTAGCAATCACATTATGCGACTATTTGCATACAACCACACTATGCAGGATCTTGGCAAAAAATACATAACTCAACCAGAGAAGGTAAGTGAGTCGGAAATCCAGGAAGCAATTGAATCAAACGTTGTTACACCCGTATCCAACTTAATTGTGTTAGAAACAACTGAGGACTATAAACGATTCAACATCAAAGAACATCAAAACAATAGCTTAGAAAACGCAAATATGAAATCCTCCGGGTCTGTACCTGAGCCCAGCGAATGGTTTCTAATAATATTAGGCATAACCATTGTTATTGGCATTTATTTCAAACAATGGAAGTAATATCATTCTACAAGAGCATCCAAAATAATTCTTGGCGGATTCTATTGTCTCTATTCTCTATATTCACCTTTATCAATCTAAGAAACTACATTATTTGGGATAGTGCTTTTATTCTGGCATTAACCATATTTCCTTTATTTATAAAAAGTCAAAAGAGAGAAACATCTGTTCGACTTATTATACCAATTCTCGTTTTAACGATGGTTAATATGTTCATTCAAATAAACATTGTAAAATACTTGATGTTAGTATTAAGCATTGCTTTAATAGTTGAATTCTATTTAGGAAAGATAAACACAAGTTACTTTATATTAACATTTGTTGTAAGCCCTTATTCAAAATTTGTTCATTCAACGTATTCATACGACCTAAGAGAACAACTAGGCAAAATCATAGAAAAAGTATTCAAAATATTGAATTTCAATATTGAAATACACGGAAACTTAGTAGAATACGACCATAAAACATTTGCGATAGATCCAAGCTGTGCTGGAATACAAATGACGTTTATAGGTTTTGTAATTGGAATTGCAATCCTAATAAACTTTGAAAACTCCAAAAAAATACGATTTAACGCAATTGAAATATTTCTATCATTATTGCTTTTATTTCTGCTAAATCTCGCAAATAATTTAATGCGTATAATTTTTTTAATATATTTTATAGTATTACCTGATAATATTTTACATGATATTATTGGAATATTTAGTTTAATATTATTCACACTTCTTCCATTTGCCATAACTGCCTACCTATACGCCACCAAAAAAAAGAATATTCAAAAAATAGACAAAATCCAATCAAGCCAGAGCAACAGAAAATATTGGTTATATAGTTGCTTAACTATAGTGATTCTAATCACATCATTTGCCCCATCTTCAAAACCTCATACTAGTACAAGCAAACTTAATTTAAAAGGTTATAAATCTTCTGAACTTTCAGAAGGCATAGTGAAATACTCTAATAAGTCTTCGATAATATATCAAAAACCCACATTTATATTTAAATCCGAGCACAACCCTATGGTATGTTGGCAAGGTTCGGGTTACGATTTGCAACAATTACAAACCAAAAAAATAGGAAATCACATTTATAAAATGGGAAAACTCATTTCAGGAAAAGACACTTTATACACTGCTTGGTGGTTTGATAATGGAATCAATTCGAGTATTGACCAGTGGGAATGGCGAAAAGAAAAAATCAAAAATTCAACGTCAAATTACTATTTAATAAACATCAGCACAGAAAGTTATTCTCAACTCATATCTGAATTGAAATTCTTTAATGCAAATAAAAAAAGCATCTGGGCCTTTCATTGTAATTGAGTCAAATTTGCCCAAAGTGTTACATATTAATTTCATTCCAGTTTCACTGTTTGGGCTCCAATTTCACTACAATTTCCTTCAAAAATTGAATATTTCAAATGTAACATGTAACTTTACCTTGCATGCATATTAGTTTTTTATTCGTTTTTACAGGTCTTATACTCATTGGTTATTTATTCGAAATCCTTTCCCCCAAAACCCGGATACCCAATATCCTGATCCTTTTAGGACTGGGAATGGTAGCTCAGAAACTGGTCGATACATTTCACTGGCATAAACCTGATTTTACATCGGTTTTACCCGAATTAGGTACCGTGGGATTGATATTGATTGTTCTAGAAGGAACTCTGGAGTTGCATTTAACTAAAAGCAAAATGCCATTGATTAAAAAAACCATCAATTTGGCATTTTTTTCTATATTATCCTTGGGTTCTGCTATTACCCTTTGGCTGGTATTTCAAGGTTTTACGGTAAATGATAGCATTCTAAATTCCATACCTCTGACCATCATCTCAAGCGCAATTGCCATTCCAACGGCTAAAATGTTAAGTCGAAAAGACAAAGAATTCATCATTTTTGAAAGCAGTCTTTCTGATATTCTGGGGGTAACTATTTTCAACTTTTTTTTGGTTAATCAAGTCATTGACTCAGAATCGATTTTGGTTTTTTCTGGGGAAATTCTCATTAGTTTACTTTTTTCACTAATTGCTGCTATCGTTTTAACATTTGTATTAGGTAGATTAAAACACAAAGTAAAATTTGTACCAATTATAGCACTCATATTATTCCTATACGCACTTGCTAAAGGATTTCACTTACCGGCATTAATCTTAATTCTTACCTTCGGTTTGGTTCTTGCAAATATTGAAAAAATCAACTTATTACCTTGGTTTAAAGAATTCGATACATCTCACCTACGCCGTGAAATTCATCGATTTGAAGAAATAACCATTGAACTAACATTTATAGTACGGGTTGCGTTTTTCCTGATTTTTGGCTTTACCATTGATATTCCAAGCCTTTTAGAACCCAATAATCTAATTTTCGCTTCTTTAATTTTTGGGATGATTGTTCTGTTAAGAATCTTACAATTACTCATCGTGAGACTGCCTGTCTTTCCATTGGCATTTGTTTCACCTAGAGGTTTGATTACTATACTATTATTTGTTAGCATCCCAACCAGCCAATCGTTACCGTTAATAAACCAAACCATGATTACACAAGTTATCATCTTAACCTCCTTGTTTATGATGACAGCAACTATTCTGAGTAGTCCAGAGAGAACTTCCCCAGAAAAAGATAAAATTTCATCAAACCAACACGAAGAAGATAAACTCGACATTCTTCATTCCAATGAGGTTGAGAATCACTAAAATTGTATAAAATCAGACTTTCACAATGCAGAAATAGAATTTTGGCTAAATTATAAACTGCTCTAAAACATTAAATTCCAAGCTTCTAGAGATGCTTTCTCCCAAAACAAGTAATCATGACCACCCTGCGGGTCCAACCAACAATGAACATGTATTTTTATGGAGTGAATGCGATTATTTTTTTTGCGATCCACTTCATTCGTAAATTTTAAGTAGACAGTTCCATCTTGTTCTTCTTGCTTTAAAATGGCACAGAGATTTTCAGAATGTATAATTGGAACCACTTTGTCTTTATGACCATGTGCAACAAACAACTCCACCGTTGGAGCAGTATCAGCAAAACTATTTGTGTGCGTTGCAGGCACAATCTGCGCATTATTAAACCGGTACTGAATATTATTACTTCCTTGAACCCAACGCCACATAAACAGATCATATTTACCCATTGAATGGGTTAATAATGCATCATTTTTAATTAAAAGGGGATCGAAATCCCCACTCAACAAAACTACTTTCCCAAAAGCAGTTGGATGATCTAAAAAGAGAAGTGCAGCACCCCGAGCACCTGTTGAGAGTCCAAAAACATGGGATTTTGGCTTGGAATAACTCTTGGAAAAATCCACAAACCAACCCTTATGGTTGTATTCAGATAATACTTCATTCCAAAGCCAAGTGCGTGTTGGATAATTCTTGTAGTCTGTACGCGCTTGTGGATAAATGCTATCTACATATACACTTTTACCCATATCTACTAAAAGTACTGAGAATCCACCTTTAATAGCTGAGTCCACCATTGTTGTTTTTACTTTCCAGTCAACTGCTGAATAATTCCAACCTGGCAAAAATAAAACCACCTCCCCGTTGCAATTTTGAGGTTCTAAATATTCCACTCGAATAAGATTACTTCGATATTTTTTAAAGTAAATCTTGGAGTTTGGAGATATGGATTGTGAATCAATGTTGGAGTTAGAAGTACATGCAGTAAGGTGGTTAAATCCATTAATTAAAGCAAATGAAAGTAAACCATATGCAATTATCTTTTTGATCCACATATATCCAATTTAGAATTAATCTGGCTCGTAGCCAAACTGACGGAGCATATTCTTGTTATTTCTCCAATCTTCTCTGACTTTAACGAACAACTCTATATACACTTGTTTGCCGAAAAATGCTTCTAATTCTTTCCTTGCGGCAGTGCCTAAAGCTTTGATTTTGGAACCATTTTTACCAATAATTATCGGCTTTTGTGAATCTCTCTCAACAATAATTTCGCAACTCATTCGAATAATCTTGGAATTTTCCTTAAAGGCCAGTGTCACTACTTCACTTGCATAAGGAACTTCTTCATCATACAATTTGAGCATGTTATTTCGAATAATTTCATTCACAAAAAATCGCTCGGAACGATCCGTTAATTGATCAGCTGGATAATAAGGTGGGTGAAACGGAAGCATTTTCACGATATAATCTTCCAATATTTCCGTTTGAAATCCGTGTTCCGCAGAAATAGGCAAATAAATATCCGCTGTAAATCGCTCCTTCATTTGATTCAAAACCTCTTCCAGTTTTTCTTGATTGCTCAAGTCTACTTTGTTCAAAGCCAGAATTTTCTTAGCTTTGGCACGGTTAAATTTATCTGTAATTTCTTCACTGAATTTATCTGATGTTATATCAACCAACAGAATTAGAACATCAGAATCATGAACAGATTCATTGACAAAATGCATCATTTGTTCGTGCATTTTATAACTTGTTTTCACCAAAACACCCGGTGTGTCGGAATAAACAATTTGGTGACCTTCACCATTTCTAACACCTAAAATTCGGTGTCGAGTAGTTTGAGCTTTGGGATTTACTATAGCTAGGGCTTCCCCAAGTAATCGATTATAAAGAGTACTTTTACCTGCATTGGGCATTCCTATGATACTAACAAAACCGCTTTTAAATTCTGAATCCATTGATTCAAAATTAGTATTTTTAAACGGTAAAGGATTCAACAGACCTGTGAATTAAATTAAATAGAGTTTTTAATGCTCAAATTTATTTCACCCCAATTATCTTGAAGGTCCAATTTTTTGCGAATTCGAGTTCGAGAATTGTTCACATACTGAGCGGTTAATCCTAATATGCTTGCTATTTCTTTACTCTGATAACCATTTAAACTCAGTATAAAAATCCTTTTTTCAGTTAAGTTTAGCTCGGAAGCCAAAGGGAATTTCTGTTCAATTTCTTGATAATTCTCCAGCAATTTATCCGCCAGTTGAGGTTTTGCATCGGTAAATGCACTTTGGATACTCATAGCTTCGACCCGGATTTCTTTTAATTGGTCTTTATAGTTGCTATCACTTACCTTCATCAATAATTTATTGATACGTTCTGCTTTTGCTACAATGAATTTAGACAAGGTTAATATCCGAGCATTCATTTCATTTTCAATTTGCAAGTTTTCTGCTGATTTCTTTTCAATTGCCAATTGATTTAGCATGATATTCTGTTGTAATCGATTACTTTTCCGCTCCCTAAAAATTAACAAAGTGATTAAAAATGCCACAATTAACAAAGCCATAGAAATAATTTGAAATTGGAATGCTTCGGCCTTTTTTTCCTTTAACAACCGAATATTGGCTTTTATAGCAGCATTCAGATTACTCAATCTCATTTTTTCACTTAAGTCAGAAGCTGATACTTCCAAACGTTTGCTCTCATAATCTTCGATGAATTGATTCGAATTCAAAAAACTGGAAATTGCCAAGTTTTCATTACCATCAGCCCGATATTTTACTCCTTTTAAAAATTCAATCACACCCTTAGAATTCAAATAAGAATACGATTGACTGTCTAGGTTTCCTTGCATTAATGACAAATCATCTAAAGAAAATAAATTTGGATTAAGCACTAATTCCCTCTTTAAAGTGCTACCCATTTTATTGCAGAAGAAAGAAGAATTTTCAATAATCTCTTGCTTGTGCTTCTCAATAAAGTCAAGATTACTCTTTCTTTCAATTTCATTCTGTTTGATTTGTACGTAATGGTTATGCAATTGAAGATTAGCAACTGCTAATGGATTTTTTATCCTATTTAACCATAATCTTGCGCTATCGGATTTTTTTTCACGTTGATATATTAAAACTCGTTGTAAAATAAAAATCTGGTCTTGATACTGACTTGGGTCAAACTTATAATCCTTAAATGCAGATGTCCAAATGGTTTTTGCTTGTTCAACATCTCCTTCATCTATTAATAAACTGACTAAATTATTTAAAATCATTTTAGAAGGTATATTTTGAATAATCGAAGCTTGGTATGATTGTTCAAAATATGCTTGAGCAGCTTTTGGCATTCCCAAATGGTTGTAAACATAACCAATATTATTTCCAAGGTTCTGTATAAAAACATTATCATGACTGTACTTGGCTAAATCAAATCCTCTTTTTGTAATAATTAAACCACTATCCATTCGGCCGTTGTACAAATACAAAACACTAATATCATTCAAAGCAAATAACATTAAGGCAGTATCGTGTTGTTTTTCCCCTTGTGCTAATGATTCCGATAACAATTTGAGTTTTATGTGGAAATTGGCCGCGTCATCGGAAATATCTTTACCCAAATAAACATTCCAAAAAGCTTTAGCATAAGGCTCCGTAATTAACTTAGAAAAGTTCTCTACGAGCTTTTTGTTTTCTATACTGCTGTCTTTTTGAACTTTGCGAATAACAAGAGTCTTCCCAGCATTGTGTATATAATTGTTATGCTTACCAGTAATTGCCTCAACTGCTTCCTTTGGACTCAAATAAGGCTTATTCTTTTCAAGAGTTTCTGACCTATCTTCAGTACAACCAATAAAAAACAAGAGAGAAAAAGAAAGATATAAAATACAATAAAATCTTACTAAAGAACTGCAAATTGCTGTTGAAAATCGAACTATTGCAGTTTGAATTGCTTTTTTCATATAATCTAACAAAAGTACAATCTGCTAAGAAAAGAGTTATACTTTGTGATAGAATATCCTCTAATTTAATATAACATAAAGTCAAAAATGTTACATTTACTCCTTTTTGGGAGCTAAATACTCCCATCCAAACAAATCCTAATACCATCTTCAAGACTGTGTGGGTTGTATCCCAAAATACGCATAGCTTTATCGATGTTCAAACCTGTAATTGGAGGTCTTTTTGCGGGTTGATTTAAAGTTGTGCTACTGACTTTTTCAATATTTTCCATGCTAAATCCATACATTCCCGCCACTTTTTCAACTAACTGATAAATACTCAAAAAATCCTTACCAGCAATATTAAAAATACCATTCTGGGAGCTCAAAGCGGCCAAATAACAGCCTTCCGCTAAATCCTCAGCTAAGGTTGGGGTGCGGAACTGATCATCGACCACTTTTGCGGATTTTTGATCTTTTAAAATATTGTAAGCCCACAAAATTATATTGCTTCGACTCATGTCTGCCACTTTTCCATATACCAAAACAGTTCTAAGGATGGCATAATTTTCACCATACTCTAAAATTCTATTTTCAGCTTCCAGTTTACTCCAGCCGTAAAAACTTAATGGATGTGGCAACTCTTCTTCGGTAAGCATGGGCTTTGTACCATCAAAGATAAAATCAGTACTCAAGTGAACTAATCTAAATTTAAATTCAACACTTAGTTCAAGTAAATTCTCTACAGTATTAATATTTAATCGAATACAATCCATTTGTTTAGTTTCACAGTCATCCACTTGGGTCATAGCTGCAGCATGAATTACACAGTTTGGACGGTATCTTTCAATAACTGATCGTGTGGCATCCTCGTCGAGAATATCCAATTCTTCATAGATATATCCAGTTTTATTTGGATTTCTATTTTCGCCTCGGGCTGTTGAAATTAATTGAACATCTGGCTTATTAACCAATAGATCCGTGAGTTTTTGACCCAATAAACCGTTACTACCTGTTACTAAAATCTTAATAATTGACATGGATTGAAATGAATGTTCAAATTTCCAACCTAATAAGCATCAAAACAAATATTTCGATTCACTATTTTTGTGGTATCATGAAATTAGTTACTTATATCCACCAAGGAACACCCTGTACAGGAATCTTAGTAAATGATTCAATTTATCCATTGAATAAAATTAATCCTTTAATTCCTGGAGATATGCGCACTATGCTTCAATCTTGGGAAACCAATAAAGCCTTGGCAATGGACGTGGAAACTGAAATTAAAAATGGCAAATTCCTAGAATTAGCAATTGAGCTTGCAAATAGTGAATTACTTGCACCTGTTCCTGAACCTACTTCATGTAGAGATGGATATGCATTTCGCCAACACGTTGCTGCCGCACGAAGGAATCGTAAAGTTCCTATGATTGAAGAATTCGATCAATATCCGATTTTTTATTTCACCAATCACAATGCGATTCAGGGTCCAGGCGAAATTCGTTGTATGCCCGACCATTTTCAAAAATTAGATTTTGAATTGGAAGCAGCCATTGTAATTGGTAAAAAAGGAAGAAATATTACTGCCGCCCAAGCTGATGAATATATTGCAGGTTATATGATTATGAACGACATGAGTGCTCGCACTTTGCAAATGGAGGAAATGTTACTCAATTTAGGCCCTGCGAAAGGAAAAGATTTCAGTACTGTAATTGGGCCTTGGCTAGTAACGCCTGAGGAATTAGAGCCATTTAAAATACCTGCTAAACCTGGTCACGTTGGGAATAACTACAATTTATCTATGAAATGCTGGGTAAATGGCATTCAAGTAAGCGAAGGAAATATGGGTGATATGGATTGGACTTTTGCTGAGATCATAGAACGTTGTGCTTACGGTGTTGATATTTTACCGGGAGACGTTATCGGCTCCGGAACCGTAGGAACCGGTTGTTTTCTAGAATTAAATGGCACAGGACTTTTAAACGACGCGAATTTTAAACCCCAATGGTTGCAAGATGGCGACGTAGTTGACATGGAAATTGCGGGTTTAGGATTCCTATCAAACACCATTGTTGCTGAACCTACAGACTTTTCAATTTTAGCTTTAAAAAAATAAAACCATGATTAATAATCACGAAATCGACTATTATTTGCACGGCGAAGAAATGCAGTGCGTACAAATTGAATTGGATCCTCAAGAAACTGTTATTGCTGAATCTGGATCATTTATGTTCATGGATAACGGCATTGAAATGGAAACCATTTTTGGTGATGGAAGTCAACAATCAGGTGGACTTTTGGGCAAATTAATGGGAGCAGGAAAGCGATTATTAGTCGGTGAAAGTTTATTCATGACTGCCTTTACTAATCACGGTTACAATAAGAGTAGTGTAACTTTTGCAGCACCTTACGCAGGAAAAATTGTTCCATTAAATCTAAATCAATTGGGCAATAAAGTAATTTGTCAAAAAGATGCGTTTCTCTGTGCAGCAAAAGGAGTTTCTGTTGGAATTGAATTTCAACGAAGATTGGGAACTGGCTTGTTTGGTGGGGAAGGCTTTATCATGGAAAAACTCGAAGGTGATGGCATGGCATTTGTACATGCAGGAGGATTCATCATTGAGAGAGACCTTCAACCGGGTGAATCACTTAGAGTAGATACAGGTTGTATTGTTGCTTTTACGGGCGGTGTTGATTATGACATTCAATTCGTAAAAGGAATTAAAAATGCCGTATTTGGTGGCGAAGGATTGTTTTTTGCCGTATTGCGTGGACCTGGAAAAGTATGGTTGCAAAGCTTACCTGTGAGTCGTTTAGCAGGTAGAATTCTTAGCTATGCACAACCTGGTGGACGTAGAGAAGAAGGCAGTATATTGGGTGGATTAGGAAATCTATTTGATGGTGATGGGTTTAGATAATTTCTAAACCCAAAACTGCTGCTAAAAAGTGAAATAATCGCAAATAAACTCTGAAACTTTACGTTTAAAACCAAAAATTAAGTTTCACTGCTAAACTTCTCCCACCTATCATCCAATTCTCAAATTGATTATTTCGATTGGGTAAAATCATCGTTTGATCCCAGTTTTGTGAAAACACCACAAACAGATCACTCATGGGCCTATATCTCCATTGGTAACGTAAATTCATATTCATGAGCCGGTTTTGTGCATTCAACTGCCAATATCCTGTAATATAACTTGTGGTTGAAATCGTATACTCCGTTTTTAATCCGATTAGATCGATGCGATATTGACCACTATCAGCCAAGTAAAAATCAATATGGCGAAAATTTGCCGCTATAAATATACGGGGTACTCGCTTTCTGCCTATCCCCCTTACTCGCCAATTCAATGTTCCAGAATATTCCGCTTTCTGACCAATAAAATATCCCCCGAAATCCACCTCTCCTAAAATACTTAACCTCTTCCTATTATTGGTTTCAAACGACAAATTCCCTGCCAACCAACGATGCTTTCCGTCAAAAAATCCACCGTTTTTCAAAGATACTGGTGGACGAAACGGAAGAAACAAGTCAAAATAATCTTGGTGTAAAAACCCTCTGAAAAATGAACCATTTTGAAAATAAACTTCTCCCGCGAACTGTGTGATGGATTCCGTCAATTTAAATGAACTATCATAGTAACTGCTGTTGTATACAAAGAATGAATAATTATTAATTTTGCCTTTACCAGAAGGATAGAAAGTGCGTTTAATTTCTGGCTCCAATCTCCAATAATCCATTTTTATGATCTTTTTTGATACGGGATCATAATTATCAATTCTCGGAACAAAACCGGTTCTTGCTGAATACAACTTGCTTACATATTCATGGTTCCACATAAACATCCAGTCCAGTGTTTTATACAAAAACCACGTTGCATGAGCATACCCTCTATCCAATTTTAGTCCGGGATATATGGATTTCTGTATAAATGCTTTACCAGAGTAGCGATTATTGGATGTTAACAAATTAAATTCTGTTCCTAAAACCGAGTTGTAATTCGACTGTTGAGTACCCAGAACTTGATCATGCACCCAAATAAAACCAACATTAGAAGCATTTAACACCTTACGTTGAAGAGCTAAAATTGAATAATTTATTGGATATAACGCATTAATACCATCAGTTGCCGTGGTTACATTCATCAGACCTAAACGCAACTTATTGCCATATTTACCTGATACCCGCAAACCATAACTAATAGGAATATTGGTTCCGTTGGATGTTAAACCAATTTTTCTTGAAAAAAAAGGACGAATTTGCCGAAAACCGAAATTTGCAAATAGGTCGCTATTCTCAATAAAAAACTGCCTTCTTTCAGGAAAAAACAAGCTATATCTGGTCAAATTTATTTGTTGGGCATCTACATCAACGTTAGCAAAATCGGGATTCACGGTAACGTCTAAGTTCAAACTTTGAGTTAATCCTATTTTAGCATCAAAACCAATTCGTGGCTGATGTTGCATTTTAGAATTTGATTTTTGCTGAGATGTAACATTGGAAATATAAGGTATGATAGCACCATTAAATCGCTTTTTGGGTAAATCCAATAACCTAATGGTATCAACAAAAACCAATCCACTAATATTAAAGTTACGTGGAACTCGTTTAAATGTGCTAATTTCATTGGATTTGAAATCCATGCGAGCCACATTTACACCCCAATTTTTGGAGTTTCGATTGAAACGAATTGAAGACAGTGGTATGGCCATTTCCGCAGTCCAGTAATCCTCGTAAATTCGTGTTTCACTGTACCAAACTTGATCCCAAGCCGTAGTAACTCCAAATGTTCCCCCATTTTCAACCGCACCCTCTCGTTGTGCATTATAAGGAGTAACACCGAAAGAGAATCCATTTTGTCCATCCAAAAATGGTGAAAGTGTTAAAACTATAGCATCATTGGTTAGAACTGAAAAATCCCGCTTAAGGTTATTTACCACAAATGGTTTATCTGGATTTACATTTTTGCAAACAAAAGCTGCATATAGAAATTTATCGTTGTAGCATAAAGCAAACTTGGTTTGAACTTTTGCTTTCGAAGTGTCATAAGGGAAATGTTGCCAAAAATCAGTTGAAAACTCGGTATTACTCCAAACGGAATCTGACAAATCACCATCTATTTTCAAATAAAAATCAACTCGTTTTATATCAGTTCTTTGATTAGCACTACTTTGATTAACTATTGAATTAAAACTTGAACTATTATTAGGAAAAACAGCTTGAGAAATTAGCTGATTATTAAACCCCAAAAGTAGAAATAAGATTACAAAACAAATGGGAATTGAATTAAATTTAACCAATCTAGAATTGAATTTGAAATAAAACCAATTTACCATAACCCTTGAATTAATCATTCAAAGCAAGATTTCGTTTCTGCTGTATGGACATGGTATTAATCTTTTGATAATACGCCTTTTTTGAGGCAGGAACTTGGATTTTCAATTTCTTACCAGCAATTAAAAAGTTATTCTTTCTAATGGCATTCCATGACTTAATTTCTTGAGTGGAACAATCAAAAATATCGGTAATTGTATACAATGCATCCCCTTTTTTAATGGTGTAATAAATCCAAACCTTGGCATCATTATTCGCAACAACCGTGCTATTTGAATTTGGTGTGGTTGGATTCACTGATGCAGCATTGTTAATTGAAGAATTTGTGGCCGTCTTATTTGGGGCCTTCTCATTCACTTCTTGTGAAGCTTCGATGATTCGCAAAGTATCACCATCAACTACTTCTATAATAGTATCAAAACTAAGCTGGGTATTCTCTTGAATGGGATTTATACCAATATTAATCCGTGGCTCTTCTTTTCCCAAAAATTTTCGAGTCCAAATAGCCAAGGAATCTCTTTTTTGTTCGAATAAATCCGCAGACTCTTTATTTAGTACTATGGGAAATGCGGTTCCACCCATATAGGGAACATAATCAGCTTTATAAGATGGATTTAACTCCCTTAGTTGTTCCAACTCTATGGGCAAATTACCTGAAATAGCTTGAAAAGGAACATTTTGTTCTATCGAAACCACAGTTTTAGTTGAAGGTAACAAATATGGATATTTATCCAATTCACCTCTCTTTTCTAAAACTTGCATGCAAACTAATGCTGCATAGAATTGCATAATCGGTTGACGCTCTTCTGGTTCCAAAACTTGATAAATCACATCAAAATCCAATGATCCGGTAGCATGAATTAATTGATTTAATCTTGCTGGACCTATGGAAAATGCAGTTATGGTTTTATTCCAATCACGGTAAATATTTTGCAGCTCATACAGGTATTTAATTGCAGCTTGTGAAGAAACAACAGGGTCTCTTCTTTGATCAAATAATGCAGCTTGAGTCAGTCCGTATTTTTTTCCAATTCGAAACGGAATAGGCCACATACCAGAAGCACCATCTTCAGCTTTAAAACGAGGCTCAAAACCCGTATTTGCCGCAGGTAATACATATAAAAACCAAGGGATTAAATCACCATTCCAGGGATTTCTAATTTTCATCCCTTCCGCACTAATAATGTTCCTAAAGTAAAAATATCTACCCGCTACAATTCGAGTTGCATTATTTTCATTTTCCAACCATTCTTTGATGTTGTCTATAACACCTGCTCCGCGATAAACTGTAAGACCTTGACCTCTCTTTTCAATTTCTTTAAGTTCCGCTTCAATATCAACACCTTTAATAGCCTGCCCACTAACATGGGAAGCATTCATTACCAAAACAATAAATAAAAAAACAAATACTCTTCTCATCTTACGAATTCAAACTCTCTATTAAACGAGACAAATCAAACAATCTTTCCTCTTCTCCAAACTTTGTCATCAATTGGACACCAATGGGCAAGGAATCTGAATTCTTTAATAGAGGGAGAGAAATGGCGGGATTTCCAGCTAGATTTGCTTGAACTGTAAACAAGTCAGCTAAATACATAGCTACAGGATCTTTACTTTTTTCACCCAATTTAAATGCAGGTGTACTCGTTGTAGGAATTAATATAGCATCAGCCGATTGTAAAACTTGAACCGTTGCATCTTGAATCACTCTGCGAACTTTCTGTGCTTTTTCATAATACTCTTCGTATTGCTCGCTAGAAAGAACAAAAGTACCCAACATGATTCTTCGTTTAACTTCTGGACCAAACCCTTCGCTACGAGATTTAACGTAAGTAGACTCTAAATCGGTAGCATTTGAGCTTCTGTACCCATATAACATACCCGAATATCTTGATAGATTGCTACTTGCCTCCGCCGTAGTAAGCACGTAATACACAGGAACCATTTGATCCAAAAGAGGGAAATCAAAATACGTTATTTCATGTCCTGCATTCACAAGCTTATTCAACAATTCCTCGAATTTTGATTTAACATCCGAATCCAAACCAGGATTTTCAATGGCTTGCTTCATTACGGCAAAACGAGCTTTAGAAACCGGCTTATAACTCCATGCTGGCAGCGGATCGAGTTGCATCATACTCGCATCTTGATCGTCTTTACCAGACATAATTTCAGTTACAGTAGCAATATCTTCCAATGAATGAGCCATAGGCCCAATTTGATCAAAACTGGAAGCATAAGCCAATAATCCCCAACGAGAAATTCTGCCATAAGTGGGTTTTAAACCAAAAATCCCGTTGAAAGCAGCAGGTTGACGAATGGATCCACCGGTATCGGAACCCAAAGCAATGTGGCACATTCCGGCAGCAACAGCTACTGCACTTCCACCACTTGAACCACCGGGAACCCTAGTGGGATCAATTGCATTTTTTACGGGTCCATAAGCGCTGTTTTCATTTGATGCACCCATTGCAAATTCATCGCAATTGGTACGACCAATTAGAATGGCATCTTCGTCTAACAAACGTTGAACAGCCGTTGCAGTGTACAATGACTCAAAACCTTCTAAAATTTTAGAAGAGTTGCTAACTTTATGATTTTTGTATGCTAAATTGTCTTTAAGAGCAATTACAACTCCAGCCAATTTTCCGGCGCTTCCTGCCTTTATTTTTTGATCAATTTCAGCAGCACGAGTTTTTGCTTCGTCTGCCCAAACTTCCAAAAATGCATTAAGATCTTCATTTTGATGAATATTTTCTAGATAATATTCTACTAATCGGGCACAAGAAACTGTTCCCGCTTCAAGATCTGACCGGATTTCTGAAATTCGACTATACGATTTCAAAGTTAATTTTCGCTAGGTTTGTTTTCTTCGTTCATTCCTTTTTGGATCTCAGAACGAATTCCGTCCTTGGCATCCTTAAATTCTTTCACTCCACGACCCAACCCGCGCATCAACTCAGGAATTTTTTTACCTCCAAAAAGCAACAAAACGATAAGGGCAACAATAATAATTTCTTGACCGCCCATACCTAAAAATAACATCGTATTCATGTGTTTAATGTTTAATTGAGCAAAGATAGGGAATAATTCCCTCAACCTTTACAAATCTGTAGCCCAATTGGCTTTATCGTTTGGATTGAACTGCCAAGGCGCACCATTGTTTTCCAAGTTGGTAAACATTCCATTTAATTCAGAAGGTGCTGCACTTTGCTCCATTACTAAATACTGCCGCATTTGGTAAATTATATCAACGGGGTTAATATTTACAGGACATGCATCTGCACAAGCATTGCATGTAGTGCAAGCCCAAAGTTCTTCTGGTGAGATATAGGCATGCAAATCCTTACCATCTTCCACTTTAACATCAGATTTTTGCTCGTCCATGAGCTTACCCACTTCCTCCAGTCGATCACGAGTAGCCATCATAACTTGACGTGGACTCAACAACTTTCCAGTGATATTTGCAGGACAAACACTGCTGCAACGCCCGCACTCAGTGCATGTATAGGCATCCATCAGGTTTTTCCAGGTCAAGTCATTAACATCTTTTACACCAAAACCCGTAGGTGCTACATACCCTTCAGGAGGTTGGGCAGAAGGATCCATCATCAATTTCACTTCGGTTGTAACCGACTCCATATTTGAAAATTGACCTTTGGGATTTAAAGATGAATAGTAAACATTGGGAAAACTCATTATAATATGCCAATGTTTAGAAAATGGCACATAGTTTAAAAACACCAAAATGCCCACAAAATGGAACCACCAAAAAGCTCGTTCCATGAAATGAAGCGTATGACTTGAATATCCCTCAAAAAAGCCAACTATATACTGACTGATGGGAAAACTACCATGTGAAGGCAATTCGCCTCTACTTTGAAGTACCTGCTCTGCAGCATTCATTTTCAGCAAGGCACCCATCAAAATAATTTCAACAACTAAAATAATCGTGGCGTCTTTGGTTGGCCATCCTTTCATTTCACGCATTGTAAAACGAGGAATCTTCAAAACAAAACGACGAAATAAGAAAACCACACAAGCAATTAAAACACCTAAAGCTAAAATTTCAAAGAACCCAATTGCAGTATTGTAAAGTCCACCTAAATAGTGAGCAAAAATTCGGTGAGTTCCCAATAAACCATCAAGGATAATCTCTAGAACCTCGATATTAATTAGTACAAAACCTGCATAAATCAAGATGTGAAAGAATCCCGCTACGGGTCTACGAACCATTTTGCTTTGACCCATTGCCACAAACAACATGTTTTTCCAACGTTCTTTGGGATTATCAGACAAATCAACATCTTTACCCAATAAAATATTGCGTTTGATTTTAGAAACACTTTTCCAGAAAAAGTAAATTCCCGCTCCTAAACAAAGAGCAAAAATCAATTGTGAAATACCGAAGCCAATTTGCATCAGGGCGAATTTAAATCAGAGTTAGGGCATTACCAAGCGAACTGCTTCGAAAACTTCTGCATAACGATGTGCTACCTGTACACCACGCATTCGTAATTGCGACCTTAAAAACTCTTCATTTGCATACGGACGATGTGCTTGACTCTCATACTTACTCAAAGCTTCGATCTTTTTCAACACATCCTGCTCCTCTACAATTTCAAATGCGCATGTATTAAAATTCAAATTATTCCAAGGCAATTCGTAGGAAAAAATATTAATAAACTTAAACGCTCTTAGCGCCTCTTCTGCAATTGTTTTATGATCTTGATGAATATCGTTCAAACTGGGAATTAACACTGTATCTGGTTTAATTTTATCTCGAAGTTGAATCAAAACATCCAGTATTTCTTGCCTGCGATAATTAAATGTTCTCACCTCAAAACGATGCAATTCCAGATCATCTGAAGGTATGCCTAAACTCGAAGTAGCATTTTTCACTTCACTGATTAAAATATCTTTGGGAAACTGGGGCAATACGCTTTGTTCACAAGCACTAAATGCAACATAAAAAACTCTTTTCCCCTGTCGAATTAACTTAGCAACAGTTGCACCACAACCAAGTTCGCCATCGTCGGTATGCGGAGATAATAATAAAATGGTATTGCCAATCATAATTTTAGTGGTTAAATACTGAATCTACCCATTGGAAACTACCAAAGTGGTTTTAAATCAGCATTTTCTCCTTTCTTCTGTACAATTTTAAGCATTTCTTTCGGCAATTTCACTTTAACACTTTGGTTTACGGCTTCGATCGAAACAAGCAGATAGTGTTCATCACCCATTTTTAATACTTCCGCTTCTTTTCCTTTTAAGGGACCATCTAAAACTTCTGCAATATCCCCCACTTCAAATGGCTCATCCGCATGAAATTCAGAAATATTGTATCCTAAAGTAACAAACTCTCGAATCAGTTCAATTTGACCTGCTGGAATTGTGGCATCCTTAGAATTACTTCGAATAAATCGCACAACCCCAGGTATGGTTAAAACTTGATCGCGTTGATTTTCAGTAGGTAACACAAAAATATACCCATTAAACAAAGGCATTTCAACCCATTTTTTCCGATCTTTCCAAACGCGCAAGCTTTTATATAATGGAAGGTAATGTACGATTCCATGTTTATCCAAAAATGCAGAAACCTTCTTTTCCTGCCTACTGGAAGTATAAATAACCTTCCATGCCAAAGAATTTGAAGAAGAATCTTCCATTAGAAATCCAATTTTTGATTCAACTCTTTGACTACAGTTTTAAATTCTCGTACCATTTCATCTACCACTTCTGCTGCAGTATTGATTGATGAAATCATTGAACTTACCTGTCCAATTTCCAATTCTCCCTCATTAAGATCGCCTAAAAACATACCCTTTTTCGCTCTTCCTCTTCCGAGTAATTCACTAAGTTTTTCGGGGGATGCACCCTCGGAATATGCCTTTTGGACTTCTTGAAAAAATTGATTTTTGATTAATCTTACGGGAGTAACTTCTTTTAAAGTTAGCTGAGTATCCCCATCACCAGCATCAACGATAGCTTTTTTGAAATTATCATGTGCAGAACTCTCTTTCGTAGCAGCAAAACGACTACCTACTTGCACACCGTCTGCTCCTAAACAAAATGCTGCTGCCATGGCACTTCCTGAACCGATTCCACCGGCAGCAATTAAAGGTAATGAAACATGCTGTTTGATTAATGGAATTAGCACCATTGTAGTAGTTTCTTCTCTACCGTTGTGCCCACCTGCTTCAAAACCTTCTGCAACGATAGCATCAACGCCCGCCTCTTCCGCTTTTTTAGCAAATTTAATATTGGCAATTAC
>CAMDDG010000022.1 GCA_945890895.1 Chitinophaga pinensis
CATGCGCAATTAACCTCGATCAACTACCTCTTCTTAGCTTTTACCAACGAATTTCATGCCTGCCCTGCAACAAACTGCTGTCGCCATAACTGAATAATCGGTACCCCTCGCCCAACGCCGAGGCGTACACTTTCTTCCAATCGTCCCCCAAAAAACAAGAAATCATTAATATTAATGTCGATTTAGGCTGATGAAAATTGGTAATGAGTTGTTGAACTAAACGGAATTTATAGCCTGGCACAATGAAAATCTGAGTTTCACCTTGTAAAACGCCACCCTCTTTTAACACCCATTCGCGCAACGCAAGCAAGGCCGTCTCTATATTAAAGGTATCAAAATCTGGGTGGTACCCATCTTCGGAACTTACAAATACTTCTTCAGTTCTTCCCAAAGCAAACTTACATCCCAAGAAAAAGAGACTTTCCAACACCCTGCATGAGGTGGTTCCAATGGCGGTAACTCCGGTCCTTTTATTTAATAAGGTATCAATTAAATCCAAAGTCACTTCGAAACGCTCGGCATGCATTTCATGTTCATTAGCAAAACGAGCAGTAACTGGTTTAAAAGTTCCGGCACTTACATGCAAAGTGACAAACGACTTCTTGATTCCCAAATCATCCAACTTCGACCACAAGTTCTGGGTAAAATGAAGCGATGCTGTTGGAGCAGCCACGGCACCTTCCTTGGATGCAAAAATGGCTTGATAATCCAATCGATCACCGTCTTGAACTTCCCTCTCTATATAAGGTGGCAAAGGAACTTGTCCAAATTTTTCAATCGCATCGTGGATTGAACCTCCATCGGCAGCTAATCGAATGGTATTGGATTCTCTATTTTCCCAAGAAACCCGAAGTCTCAAACCGTCATTTTCTAGAACTAAGCTTTCATTTTCCTTGAACTTTTTTCGATTACCAATCATAGCTTCCCAAAAAATCCAATTGGAATCCAATGGTTTTAATAAAAAAACTTGAATGGATTGTCCCTTACTATTCAAAAACCAGAATCTGGCAGGAATCACTTTGGTATCATTAGCCACTAGAAGAGTATCCGATTTCAGAAACTGCGGCAAATCATAAAAATGTTTGTGTTGTATTTCTTTGTTTTGAAATACCAATAGTCTTGAATGATCTTTTGGTTGAACAGGATGATACGCAATTAATGCTTCATCAAATGAATAATTGTATTCTTCTAAATCTATTGGAGGAATTTTAGAAAAAAACTGCCGCATTTTCATCAAAGCATGATAACGATGCGACAACGTATTCTTTATTTCATCACCCAATTCGCTAAAGGTTTGATTATATCCTTGGGGGATGAACAACGGATCGTAGCCAAAACCGCTGCTACCTGTTAGAGATTCTGCGATTGTTCCTTCAACTTTTCCATGAAAAAACACCGGTTCTGGGGTAAAACCATACAGACAAATAACCGTGGTGAAATACGCCTCTCGGGAAAGTCCTTGAAGTTCACTTAATAATTTTAGGTTATTTGCATGATGATTTACAGGTCCGTTCTCTGAGGCATATCGGGCAGACTTTACTCCGGGTGCGCCATTGAGTGCAGGAACTACTAAACCGGAGTCATCTGCAAAGCAAGGCTTGCCCAATTTCTCATAAATAGTTTTAGCTTTAATTAGGGCATTCCCTTCGAAAGAATCAGCTGTTTCTGGAATTTCTTCTGAGAAACCACATTCATTGAGACTGACAATTTCATCGAATCCTGCAAGAATGGCACGAGCTTCTTGAAGCTTGTGAGCATTATTGGTAGCAAAAATCATTGCTAATTATTTTATGGACGTTGGCGAACGGTGCGTTGTTCAATGCGTTTTTCGTAATCTTTACCTTGAAAGATTCGGTGAACATAAATTCCGGGAACATGAATATCATTGGGATTCAATTCGCCCAACTCAACCAATTCCTCCACTTCGGCAATGGTAATTTTACCACCTGTTGCCATAACGGTATTGAAGTTGCGGGCGGTATCTTTGAACATAAGATTTCCATAGCGGTCACCTTTCCACGCTTTTACAATTGCATATTCAGCATCAAAACCGTGTTCAAGAAGATAAGTTTTGCCATTAAAAACTCGGGTTTCTTTCCCTTCAGCCACTTCAGTACCAACTCCTGCTGGTGTATAAAATGCCGGGATTCCGGCACCGGCTGCCCGGCATCTTTCAGCTAAAGTACCTTGAGGAATCAATTCCACTTCCAATTCTCCAGAAAGAAGTTGACGTTCGAACTCAGCATTTTCACCAACGTATGAACTGATCATTTTCTTAACTTGACGAGTTTGAAGCATTAACCCAATCCCAAAATCGTCGACACCGGCATTATTAGAAATGCAAGTTAAGTTCTTCACCCCTTTTCGCACCAAAGCATTGATGCAATTTTCTGGAATTCCACACAAGCCAAAACCACCCAACATTATGGTTACACCATCTTGGATATCGGCGATGGCCTCTTCCGCATTTTTATATACTTTATTCATGAATTCTTTTCTAGTTTGGCGGAAAGTCCTTTTTCTTGTAGGACTTCGCAAATGGGTTTAAGTTTGGTACGGGTTCCAATTTTTACAGAATATTTTCCTTTGGAATGCACGAACCAAGCGCATTGTTCGGCTTGAATGGTATCGTGTCCACAGTATTTCACAAGACACTCAATGACCCAATCAAACGTATTTACATCATCATTATAGAGTACTATAGCCCAATTATCGAGGGCCACATCATCCAACAACAATTCGATTTCTTCATCCCATTGGGGAAGAGACAATAGCTGTATGGAATTATTATTTTTCATGGGGGATGGGAAACTTAATCGTCAATTCTACGGTGCCGAGGTAACAACTTTGCTTTAGTTTCATTCCCATCGATCAAACGTTTGATGTTCTTTCTATGCGTATAAACAACTAAAACGGCAATAGCAATGGTAAATACCACAGCTGTAGGTTGGCGATATTCATGCAAGTTTCTTCCGAAAACACTTACAAACAAAACGGGAATAGAAATTCCAGCGAGCATAGAACTCACACTTACAAACCGGGTTACAAATAAAGTCACCAAAAATATCCCGAGGGCAATAAGAGCCACATTTACATTCAACGCTATAATTAATCCACCGAGTGTTGCCACACCTTTTCCACCTCTAAATCCCGCAAAAATGGGTAACAAATGTCCAAATACGGCCATAAATCCAAACAATAGTTTAACATTAACTAAATCGTAGTTATCATACAAATCAGGAAATTGGTTTACCACCACATACGCTAAACGTGCGGCAAAATAACCTTTGAGTATATCCATGAGTAGTACAACCGTGCCTGCAGGTTTACCTAAAACGCGAAAGGTATTGGTTGCCCCGGCGTTTCCACTTCCAAAATCGCGAACATCCAATCCATAAAATGTTTTTCCTACCCAAACAGAACTGGGAATAGAACCAACTAAATATGCGATAAAACTTAAAAATATGGTGAGATTCCAAGTTGAATTAAAAATAAAATCCATTTCTTCTTGCCGTATGTTGAATTACAAATTAAAAAAATTTGGGGCATCGAAACAACAATTCGATACCCCAAGTTATGAAATTGTGAAAAATTAATATTTAAAAGCGAAACATTGAACCTCCAAAAACCGCGTCATCGCCCAATTCTTCTTCTATGCGAAGTAGTTGGTTGTACTTAGCCATTCTGTCTGAACGCGATGCAGAACCCGTTTTTATTTGACCGCTGTTCATTGCAACTGCCAAATCGGCAATGGTACTATCTTCGGTTTCTCCACTTCTGTGACTCATCACATTGGTATAACTGTTACGAGTTGCTAATTGAATTGCATTCAACGTTTCAGTTAACGTACCAATCTGATTTACTTTAATCAAAATACTATTTGCGATCCCTTCAGTGATCCCACGTTGTAAACGATTTACATTGGTAACAAACAAATCGTCACCAACCAATTGGATTTTACTTCCCAATTTCTCGGTCATCAACTTCCATGATTTCCAATCGTCTTCAGCGCAACCATCTTCAATAGAAATTATTGGATATTTTTTGCACCATTCTGCCCAATAATTCACCATTTCCTCACCGGTCATGGTTAAACCACTGGACTTTTTAAACGTATATAAACCGGTTTCTTCGTAGTATAATTCACTGGTAGCAGCGTCCATGGCAATGTATACTTCTTCACCAGGCTTATAACCAGCTTTTTCAATCGCTTTCAAAACGATTTCAATAGCTTCTTCGTTACTTTGGATATTGGGAGCAAATCCACCTTCGTCTCCTACGTTGGTACTGTATCCAGCAGACTTCAGAACCGATTTCAAATGATGGAAAATCTCTACTCCCATTCTCATTCCATGAGAAAATGATTCTGCTTTTACCGGCATTACCATGAACTCTTGAAAGTCAATTTTATTGTCCGCGTGAGCACCACCGTTCAAAATATTCATCATGGGAACCGGCAATACATTGGCATTTGTTCCACCCACATAACGATAAAGAGGCATTCCCAATTCATCTGCAGCAGCTCTAGCAGCAGCCAAAGACACCGCTAAAATTGCATTAGCACCTAAATTCGATTTGTTTGGAGTACCATCCAAATCCAACATGATGCGATCGATTTCGTTTTGAGCACAAATTTCAGTTCCTTCCAAAGCCTCTGCAATCACATTGTTCACGTTGTCCACTGCTCTCAAAACACCTTTACCTAAGTAAATATGTTTGTCATCATCGCGTAATTCTACTGCTTCGTGGATTCCAGTGCTCGCACCTGAAGGTACTGCTGCTCTACCAAACCCACCATCTTCGGTGAAAACTTCGGCTTCAACGGTAGGATTCCCTCTGGAATCTAAAATTTGTCTGGCTTGGATGTGTGTAATTTCGCTCATATTTTTTGTTTTTGGGGATGTTTTACTTATTGAATTAGAATTCTCAAATTTTCATGCACTATTTATGTCTTAGAATATTCGAAATAAAGTCGTCAAACAAATACAAAGAATCGTGAGGTCCGGGAGAAGCTTCTGGATGGTGTTGAACAGAAAAAGCAGAACGATCTTTTCTTCTAATTCCTTCAACAGTATCATCATTCAAGTTTATATGTGTAAGTTCCACTGTTTCAGAAAGTGCTTCATTAAACTCAACTGCGAATCCATGATTTTGCGAAGTAATTTCACTTCTTCCAGTAATGAGATTCTTAACTGGATGATTGCATCCTCTGTGACCATGGTGCATCTTATACGTTTTCAAACCGGATGCTAAACTCAGCAACTGATGGCCTAAGCAAATTCCAAATGTAGGAATTCCAGCGTCGACTACTGATTTAACCGTTTCAATGGCATAAGACATGGAAGCGGGATCACCAGGACCATTACTTATCATAAATCCATCTGGTTTCCAAGCAAGAATTTCTTCTGAGGTAGCATTGTATGGAAATACACCCAAGGTACACCCGCGTTTTTTCAATTCGCGGGAAATGTTCTTTTTACTACCAAAATCGATCAAAGCTACTTTTGCAATAGGATTGGGTGTTAAATCTTCATAAAATTCAGAAGTGGAAACTATGGGTGCTAAATCCAAACCGTCCATATTTGGAACATCAGACAACGCATTTTTCAATGAATCAATATCCAAAGTTTCACTGGAGATGATGGCATTTTGCGCACCCGTTTCTCGGATGTGGGCTACCAACATACGAGTATCAATATCGGCGATTCCGACTAGATTATTGTCTGTAAAATATTGGTCCAAACTGCTGTTTCCTAATTTTCGAGAATAGTTCGAAGAGAATTTTTTACAAACCAATCCTGCGATTTTGATGTTATCGCTTTCTACTTCATCTTGGTGAACACCGTAATTACCGATATGATCGGTTGTCATGACCAATATTTGTCCGTAATACGAAGGATCTGTAAATACTTCTTGATAACCGGTCATTCCGGTATTGAAGCAGATTTCGCCTGTAGTTGTGCCGATCTTACCGATGGCTGTTCCTTCGAAAAACGTACCGTCTTCCAGGAGCAATATTGCTTTAGAAATTTGTGAACTCACTCTAAGGTTGCAAAGTTCCCCATTTTAAATTGAATAACAAAATCTACCAACCAAAATGTTCTTTATATTCTTGCGATATTTGCAACTTTTGGTAGTTTTTGCCTTTAATTTTATTGGATTCTTTACGAATGTAATCGGCCCGTTCTTTAGACGCCGGATGGGTAGAAAACCAACTTAAATTTTCTTCTAACTCTGGGTTGGCAGACTTTTCGGAAAATATATCCATGGTTTCAGCTAGTGCTTTGGGATCAAGATTGGATTCATTCATATAAGTTACTGCCATCAAATCCGCTTCCTCTTCCAAGGATCTATCGTATGCATTTGAAGTAAAAAATCGAATTGCTTCTTTAACTGCTTCTGCATTTCCTCCCACCAAAGTAGTTAATGCTGTAATCCCAATTTGAGTGGTTATTTTTCGAGAAACGTGATTTTTTTCAATGTGCGCCAATTCGTGAGCAATTACACCCGCAATTTGATCGGCTGTTTTACAACCGTTGGTAAAAAGTCCAGAATGAACAATTAAATAATCCCCCGGCATTGCAAACGCATTTGCTGTAGCATTCTCCATCAAATGAAGTTTGATTTTCGAACGTTGAATTTGATTGCTCGCACAAAGTCGATTCACAATGGTATCGAGAACTTCCATCATCATGGTGTCATGATCCACATTTTCAGTCGATTTCATGGATTCCCAAATTTGGTTGCCCAATTCCTGTTCCAATTTCTGAGTAGCATCATCCAATCCAAATATTTTGCTCCAATTAAATTCCCTTAAGAACAAAAACAGACCAGCGATTGCAAGAAAAACGATAATTATTCGAAATATAATTTTGTTCATGGTTAGGAAAATTAAATGTTAGTTACAAACGAATTTAAGCAATATTCGTTCATAAATCGGTGTTTGATTCAGGATTTAAATTTGATTCTGAAAATTCAATAGCTATTTGGAATCATTCAGTGGACGATACAGCGAATAGAAAATACTTACAGCGAGTATTCCAACGAGTATAAGCAAATTATGAAAATGCGTAAAACCTATCCGGTGGAAAAAATCCTCAAATAGCATTTTTATGCCTATGTACACCAAAATTACAGATAATCCATATTTAAGTGCGTAGAATTTATCCATTCCAAAACCAATTAAAAAGTACAAACTCCGCAAACCTAAAATTGCAAAAATGTTTGAAAAGAATACAACGTATATGTCGGTTGATACGCCAAAAACAGCCGGAACCGAATCAATTGCAAATACAACATCGGTAAATTCAACAATTAACAACACCACGAAAAGTACTGTCGCGTGTAATTTTCCATCGATTCGAATAAAAAAGTGAGATTTATCTTCAGGAAGCTGTGTCACGGGTATCATTTTCTTTACCCATTTCATAACCCCATGATTTTCAGGATCAAACTCTTTGTCTTCTTTTTGAAATAGTAGTTTCAAACCTGAATATATAAGTAAGCCACCAAATACAAATAGAATCCAATGAAAACGCTGTATTGCCGCACTTCCAATATAAATAAATATGAAACGAAGTACCATTGCGCCTAAAACACCCCAGACTAATATTCTCTGCTCATTTTTATGGGATACTTTGAACGATTGAAAGACCAATAGCATTACAAACAGATTGTCAACACTTAACGCATATTCAAGTAAATAACCGGATAAATAAGCCATTGCAGATGAAATCCTAAAATTATGCAAGGATTCCTCATAATTACCTGTTATTCGAAAGGTATTACCGTGGGTATTTACATATTGCTGTAAACTATTCATATCTGTAATCTCATGCAAATCGGGAATCCAGTAATAAATTCCCATCATTACCGATAAACCCAGTCCGAACCAAAAGGCACTTCGCTTCAAACTTTGATTCAATGAAAGTCCCTCATCATTAGAATTCTTGGATAATAGTCCTAAATCCAAAACCAAAGAGGCGAAAATCACCCCCAATAAAATCAGCGTAATTACCGTTGAATTGTGCATTTCTACAAAAATAAGGGTGTTTATTTGGGATTCCTTCAATTGGTTCCTTAGTTTTGTAAGAATCATGAAAATAAATTTGCGATTTTCACAAAATTGGTGGGTGCCTGTAGTTGCTGTAGCTGGATTAATCAGTACCGCCTCTTTCAAACCTGAAGAGGGCATGTTTCCCCTCAACTATTTAAATATCAATGACCTTAAAAACGCTGGAATTAAACTTCAAGCCAACGAAATTTTTAACCCGGGGGAAGTTTCGTTAACGGATGCTCTGGTTCGAGTTGGAGGATGTACTGGATCATTCATTTCTGAAGAAGGTTTGATCATTACCAACCACCACTGTGTTTATGGTAACGTAGCACGCTTGAGTAATTCAGATCATAATTATCTGGAAAATGGATTTGTGGCAAAAAACAAGTCCGAAGAATTGAGCGTATCCATGCCTTGTAAAATAACTCAAAGCTACGAAGATGTGTCTTCACTTGTTTTAGACGGAATAACCGAAAAAACATCCCCCGAAGAAAGAGCCAATATGATTGCCGCTAACATAAAACGCGTGTTAGAAAAGGAGAAAACAGCTAATCCCGAATTGACCGTGGAAATTTCTGAAATGTTCGTGGGCAAGAGCTATACCTTGTTCCGTTACATAACTTTGATGGATGTACGCTTGGTGATGGCACCTCCATTAACCGTAGGACAATTTGGCGGAGACAGCGACAACTGGGAATGGCCTCGACATAATGGAGATTTTAGCTTGGTTCGCGCCTATGTTGGAAAAAACGGCAAGCCTGCCCCCTATTCCCCGGATAACGTCCCTTATAAACCCAAAAAGACATTGAAAATCAATCCAAATGGAACGCAAGAAGGTGATTTTGTTTTTATTATGGGATACCCTGGCCGTACTTTTCGACATGAAAGTGGACAGTATTTACGATTTCAACAAGATATCCAACTTCCAGTTATACAAAATTGGTATAAAACATACATTGATTGGATGAAGGAATTTAGTAAAACGGATGTGAATAAACGCTTGGCATTTGCTGGTAAAATTCAAGGTTTAGAGAATACCGAGAAAAATTATCGCGGAAAGATTCAAGGATTAAGAAGAACGTCGGTAGTGCAAAATCGTCAACAACAAGATATAGCAATGAGAATTGCGTTTCCAAAAGGATCGAAAGAGGAAATTCAGGCACAACAAGTTTTAGACGGGATCGATGAAGCGTGGAATATTCGTAGAAAACAGGGACGATTATTTTATTATTCAAATGTTTTCTTAAATAATGAAAGCACAGTGGGTCGCTTGGGATTGGAAATAGTACAGGCAAAATTCAATTTGGCGGCGGTAAAGTACAAGCGTACAGAAAAAAGTATGGCCCAGGTTATTGCAGAATTCCAAAAAGAAGCTTTAAAATCATATCGTTTTATAGATGCCAAGCTGGAAAAACAAACCTTTGAATATTTAGTAGATCAAATTTATAAAGAATCTGGAAAGACAGGTCTGTTCAAATATCCGGGTAAATTTGGAAGTTTTGATGGGGGATTAAAATCCGATATGCGCAAGAAATTACTAAAAAGCAAAATGTTTGATACTGCGTATTTGGGTAAAATGATTCGTCAGCAACCAGAAAAGTTAATTCTGTCTCAAGACCCAGTTGTATTGATTTGTTTGGATATGCATGGAATTGAAACAACAGTAGGTCAAAATTGGCAACAAACAGCTTTAAAATTGAATTCTTTGATGCCGCAGTACATCGGTTTGCGTGAGCAATTTTTAAAATCAAAATTTATACCGGATGCCAACAGCACATTGAGATTAACCTATGGTTATGTTCGTGGGTACAGCCCAAACGACGGTGAATCCCATAGTCCATTCACTACTTTGGAAGGTATTTTTGAAAAAGCAAATACCAAAGAGGACTACCGTTTACCTCAGCATATTCAGGATAAACTAATCAAAAAAGATGTACCTGCCCTATTTAAGGATCCAAAAACAGGTAAAGTAATTGTTGGTTTCTTGTATAACATGGATACCACGGGTGGAAACTCCGGTAGTCCCGTGCTGAACGATAAAGGAGAGCTTATTGGGATTAATTTTGATCGAAGTTTTACGGCAACGATTAACGATTTTGCTTGGAATGAACAATACAGTAGAAGTATTGGTTGCGATATACGTTATGTACTTTATGTATTAAAATACGTTTCAGAGGCTGACCATATATTAAAAGAATTGAATTTTGATATTCAGTAAAGCCCCTCTGATATTAGATGTTCATCATTTTTAATTATTAGTTGAGGTTAAATTTCCCATTCCGATAAACCAAAATCTTAAATGGTTATTCCTGTTAATACTAGTTGAGGTTTGAATATATTAAAATCGGTAATTCATAAAATACTACTCTCTGTTAAAAAGCATTGTGCGAATTGTCACAATGCTTTTTCTTTTTTCGGGGGAAATTTGTAAAGTATTTGATACCACAGAATACTGCGTAAATAGATCAATTGCAATTGAAAAATCAATTATATGTAAAAAGAGTTTGGAATTGCACTTATGGTAGTTTTAGTACCAATTAAGTGTGAAACAATTAATTGATTTGGGAAATATAAAGGGTAATTGATTCAATAATAGAATTAAATAAATTAATTGAATAAGATCAAAACTAATAAATAATTATATGGGTATACTATCAGCATTATTCGGGAAAAAAGAATCCGTAAACATCGGAGAATTAATTAAAAACGGTGCACAAATCATTGATGTGCGTTCTGCGGGTGAATTTTCACAGGGACACATCAAAAAAGCAAAAAATATCCCTTTAGACAAACTCTCAAGTCAGTTAGGGAAATTGGATAAAACCAAACCAATTATTACGTGTTGTGCATCAGGAATGCGCAGTGCTTCAGCTAGAGGTATTCTATTAAAAGCAGGTTTTAAAACCGTTGTAAATGGAGGCGGATGGACCAATTTAAGAAAATACGAATAAAAGTTTTTTTTGTTGGATAACTTTAAAAAAAAGTAAAAATGAGCAGTAATTTTCAAGATTTAATCAATTCAGAAAAACCCGTTTTAATTGATTTCTTTGCAACATGGTGTGGTCCATGCAAAGCAATGCAACCTATTTTAGAATCGGTTAAAGACGAAATCGGTGATGATGCAGTTATTGTAAAAATCGATGTAGATCGCAATCCAGCAGTGGCACAATCTTTAAACATATCAGGTGTTCCAACATTAATGATTTTCAAAAAAGGGAAACAACTATTTCGTCGTTCTGGAATGATGGATAAGGGAAGTTTAATGGCATTATTACAACAACACAAATAGAATACACAACTTAAATGACAATAAAACAGCCGCTTTACAGCGGCTGTTTTGTTTTGTATTAGCGATAAGGGGAGTAAACCGAGTATTAATTCCCACCATACAACATACTCAGAACATAAAAAACTTTTCAACTCACTGAAATCCATTGAGATATTCAATGGAATTAGCTATGTAGAATATTTAATTAGATATTTTCAACTTGGTTAAAAATATGAAATAATATATAAATGTCACTTGAGGCTGGCATTTATAAAAAGATAAATCTTAGAATTAAACTACCTAAATAATTGCTTGCTAACAAATGAATGCCACCCTCGGCTGGCATACTAGATAAAACTTAGAATTAGAATACCTAAATAATAGCTTGCTAACAAAAAAAGCCACCCGAGGGTGGCTTTTATAATTGGTTCTAACTCTTAATTTTATGCTTTATTATCTTCATTAGAAGCTTCAGAAGCAGTATCTGTAGAATCATCCGTGATTGGAGTTTCTTCTACTACAATAGCGTCTTGAACTTCTTCAACAGCTGCAACAGGTTTTGGAGCAGAAACTGAAGCTGAAGTACCGCTTCTACGTGAACGACGAGTAGTTGACTTTTTACGATCTTTTTGGAATCCATCGAAGAACTCATTAAAGTCTACCAACTCAATCATTGCCATTTCCGCGTTATCACCAATACGATTCCCAGTTTTCAGGATACGGGTGTATCCACCAGGACGATTAGCCACTTTTTCACTAACAACTGTAAATAGTTCATTTACAGCCACTTTATCACCTAAATAAGCGAATACTGTACGATAGTTATGTGTGGTTGGTTGTTTACTCTTAGTGATAAGAGGTTCAACATAAACACGCAACGATTTAGCTTTTGCAACAGTTGTTACAATTCGTTTGTGTTTGATCAAAGAAGAAGCCATATTCGCAAGCATAGCTTTACGATGTGAAGAGGTTCTTCCTAAATGATTTATTTTTTTCCCGTGTCTCATTCTAATTAATCGTCATTAAGATTGTATTTTGATACATCCATACCGAAATGTAAACCTCTATCACGTACGAATTCTTCCAATTCAGATAAAGATTTCTTACCAAAGTTTCTAAACTTCAATAAATCTTCAATATGATAATTTACCAACTCACCAAGAGTTTTAATCTCAGCAGCTTTCAAGCAGTTGTATGCACGAACGGATAGGTCTAAATCAGCCAAAGGAGTTTTCAAAATCTTTCTCATTTGTAAGAACGACTCATCAACTTCTTCTACTACTTTAGAAACCTTGGTTTCTGGCATAATATTCTCATCACTGAACAACACAAAATGTTCAATAAGGATTTTCGCTGCTTCTTTTAGTGCCTCTTCAGGATGTATACTTCCGTCAGATGTAACTTCCATCACCAATTTTTCAAAATCCGTTCTTTGTTCAACGCGATAATCTTCTACATTGTACTTAACGTTCTTGATTGGTGTAAAAATAGAATCTACGGGTATCAAACCGATTGGGGCATCTTTTTGTTTGTTCTCATCTGCTGGAACATATCCGCGGCCTTTAGAAACGATCAATTCCACTTCTAAAGACACGGTAGGGTCCATATTACAGATAACGTGTTCTGGGTTCAAGATGATAAAGTCGTTTGTATAACGTCCAATATCACCCGCCAAGAATTGTTCTTTACCTTTGATGGTAATAAACAATTTTTCTTGTTCATCACTGGCACCATTGGATTTGAAACGTACTTGTTTCAAATTTAAAACAATCTCAACAACATCTTCAACCACACCTTTGATGGTACTGAACTCGTGTTCAACACCTGAAATTTTTACTGCGGAGATCGCATAACCCTCCAAAGAGGAAAGCAACACGCGACGCATCGCATTGCCGATTGTAACCCCATATCCTTTTTCCAAAGGGAAAAACTCGAACACTCCGTGAGCGTCGTTGGATTTGGTCATTACAACCTTGTTTGGTTTTTGAAATGGTATTACACCCATGTTTGTTATTGTTTAAATGGATTACTTACTATAAAGTTCGACAATCAGTTGCTCTTTGATATTCTCAGGAATGTCGGCACGATCAGGATAAGAAATAAACTTACCTTGCATTTGTGCACCATCCCATTCAATCCAAGAGAAACGGCTTCTGTTGCTGCTTGTTGAAGCGGTAACCAACTCAAGAGACTTTGAACGCTCACGAACGGATACTACATCACCTGGCTTCAATTGGTAACTAGGAATGTTAACTACTTCCCCATTCACCAAAATATGACAATGTGAAACAAACTGACGAGCACTTCTACGTGTTGGAGTGATACCCATACGATAAACCGTGTTGTCTAAGCGCGACTCTAAAAATTTCAACAAGTTCTCACCCGTGATACCTTTTTTAGCTGCTGCTTTTTTAAATGTATTTCTGAATTGCTTTTCCAATACACCATAGATGTATTTTGCTTTTTGCTTTTCTGCTAACTGAATAGCGTATTCAGATTGTTTTGGTCTGCGACGAGAATTTCCATGCATTCCCGGACCGTAATTCTTTCTTTCTAAAGCTTTATCTCTACCGAAGATTGCTTCACGAAATCTTCTAGAAACTTTTGATTTTGGACCTGTATATCTTGCCATTGAATGTTTTCTTTAAGGGATTAAACTCTTCTACGTTTTGGAGGACGACAACCGTTGTGAGGCATTGGAGTTATATCCATAATAGATGTAACTTCCAAACCTACAGTTTGTAAATTTCTGATTGCACTATCTCTTCCGCTTCCAGGGCCCTTAACGAACACCTCAACTTTACGAAGTCCAGAATCGTAAGCAACTTTTGCGCAATCCAACACAGCCACTTGTGCTGCATAAGGAGTATTCTTTTTTGAACCTCTAAATCCCATTTTACCTGCAGATGACCAGGATATAACCTGACCTTCCATATTGGTAACAGAAATTATAATGTTGTTAAAAGTGGCACGAATATGCACTTGACCCAATGGATCTACTTTTACTTTTTTCTTGGTTACTTTCTTTTGATTAGCCATACTAATTTACTGCGCTTTGTTATTTAGTTGCTTTCTTCTTACCTGCAACAGTTTTACGTTTACCTTTTCTTGTACGTGCATTCGTACGTGTCTTTTGACCACGAACCGGTAAGCCCTTACGATGTCTTTGACCACGATAACATCCAATATCCATCAAACGTTTGATGTTCAATTGAATTTCTGAACGTAATTCACCTTCTGTTTTAAGATTCTCAGAGATGAATCCACGAATCAATCCTAACTCGTCGTCATTCCACTCACTCACTTTTTTATCGTGTGAAATACCTGAACGATCTAAAATCTCAGCCGCTGTACTGCGACCAATTCCATAAATGTAAGTAAGACCGATTACGCCTCGCTTATTTTTCGGAATGTCTATACCTGCTATTCTAGCCATTTTTTTTATCCTTGTCTTTGCTTGTATTTAGGGTTCTTTTTGTTGATAACATACACCTTTCCCTTACGGCGCACAATCTTGCAGTCTTCGCTGCGTTTTTTAACAGAAGTTCTAACTTTCATATTAATGATTACTTATATCTTAGGGTTATGCGACCTCTTGTTAAGTCATACGGTGACATTTCTACCTGAACTTTATCGCCAGGGAGTATGCGTATGTAGTGCATCCGCATTTTGCCAGAGATGGTGGCTATGATTTCGTGTCCGTTTTGTAATTTCACACGGAACATTGCGTTCGATAACGCCTCCGAAATCACTCCGTCTTGTTTTATGGCATCTTGCTTCGACATATCAAAAGGGTTGCAAAAATAGTATTTTTTTTATTAAAATTCAACTTGATTATATCCATTGGTCATTCGACCCTTTAATTTACCTCCATTACTCATGAATCCATCGTATTTTCTCATTAACAAATAACTCTCTATTTGCTGTAATGTATCCAATACTACGCCAACTAAAATCAGCAAACTGGTTCCACCAAAGAATTGTCCGAATTCCTGATTTATATTCGCCATAGAAGCAAAAACAGGTAACACTGCCACAATGCTAATAAAAATAGCACCGGGTAATGTTATTCTTGAAATTACACCATCTATAAAATTAGCTGTGTGCTTTCCGGGTTTAATTCCAGGTATGAATCCATTATTACGCTTCATATCATCAGCCATCTGAACAGGATTAAAAATAATTGCAGTATAGAAGTATGTAAACACCACAATTAAAAACACCAAAAGAGCGTTATGCCAGAATCCATTAGGATTCATCATAGATAATAACCAACCAGGGGCATTTCCCTCAGTATAGAAGTTACCAATTGTAGCCGGCAAAAACAAAATAGCCTGCGCGAAAATGATTGGCATAACTCCTGCTGATAAAATTTTGATTGGAACGAATTGACGAGCTCCACCGTATTGACGATTTCCCACAATACGTTTAGCATAGTTAATGCTAATTTTGCGTGTGCCTTGAGTTAACAAAATCACAAATAAAATAACCATAAACCAAATCACCAATTCCACGATGAACAATATGGGTCCACCTTTTGTTAAGCGGAATAAAAATTCACCCACAATTGCCGCTGGCATTCGAGCAATAATACCCACCATGATGATCAAACTAATACCATTACCTAGTCCACGATCTGTAATTCTCTCTCCCATCCACATGGTAAACATGGTACCCGCAGTTAACAAGAAGATATTGGTAATAATAAACATGGATTTAGACATGGCATCACCATAATTAAACAACAAGGCAGCAGCATTACCTGGAGTACCAATGATGTTATTCAAATATGCATAAGCCTGAACACCGGTGAACACGATGGTTAAAATACGTGTGTACTGGTTAATTTTTCTACGTCCTTCTTCACCTTCCTTTTGCAAACGCTGAAAACTCGGAATTGCAATGGAAACTAGCTGCATGAAGATTGAAGCCGAAATGTAGGGCATGATACCAAGAGCAAAAATAGCACCACGAGCAAAAGCACCACCGGCAAAGGTGTTGATCAGACCCAAGATATTATTTTTAGTTTGCCCTCTCAATCCCTCTAGCATCTCTGCATCAATTCCAGGAAGAATAATATAAGAGCCTAATCGGTAAATAACCAACAACAAAAGCGTATATAAAATACGCTTTCGTAGCTCCTCTATGGACCAGATATGTTTAAAGGTATCGAGGAATTTTCTCATGATTATTTAGAAATTAAATGAACCGATCCACCGGCTGCTTCAATAGCAGATTTAGCTGTGTCGCTGAATTTGTGTGCGTGCACTTCCAAAGCCATTTTGATTTCACCACGACCCAATACTTTGAACAATTCGTTCTTTCCGATTAGGTGTTTAGAAACCAAAGTTTCTCTGTCAATTTTATTCACTTTCAATTCTTCAGCGATGGTTTGCAATACATCAAGATTAACTGCTGCATACTCCATACGGTTGATATTTTTAAATCCACCTTTAGGAATACGACGTTGCAATGGCATTTGACCTCCCTCAAAACCGATTTTACGAGAATAACCAGTACGAGATTGCGCACCTTTATGACCTTTTGTAGACGTACCACCACGGCCAGAACCCTGACCACGACCAATACGCTTACGATTTTTTACTGAACCTTCTGCAGGTTTAAGATTACTCAGATTCATTACGCGTTTTCTACTTTAATAAGATGTTGAACTGTACGGATCATTCCTTCGATTTGAGGATTCAATTCGAATTCGCGAGACGCATTCATTTTACGTAAACCAAGCGCTTTCAATGTGGCTTTTTGGTTTTTGGGATAACCGATCCCACTTTTTACTTGAGTGATTTTAACTTTTCCCATAACTTTTAGCCGTTAAACACTTTTTTCAAACTTAAGCCACGCATTTGCGCAACCGTATGAGGATCTCTCATTGAAGTCAAAGCATCGAAGGTTGCCTTTACCACGTTGTGCGGATTAGAAGAACCTTTAGACTTTGCCAATACGTCTGTTACACCTGCACTTTCCAAAACTGCACGCATAGCACCACCAGCAATAACACCAGTACCATGCGCTGCGGGTTTCAAGAATACACGTCCACCGCCGAATTTACCATGCTGATCATGAGGAACAGTTCCGTTAATTACTGGAACTTTAATCAAGTTCTTCTTAGCATCTTCAATTCCTTTATTAATAGCATCAATTACTTCACCAGATTTACCTAAACCGTGACCAACGATACCGTTACCATCTCCTACTACAACTAATGCAGTAAAGCTGAAGGTACGCCCCCCTTTGGTTACTTTAGCAACACGGTTGATAGAAACCACTTTTTCAGTTAGGTTAATATCTCCAGGTCTTACTCGATTATTTCTAAGATTTGACATTTTATTTAAATTTAAAATTAGAACTGAAGACCACCCTCACGAGCGCCGTCTGCTAAACTTTTTACACGACCGTGGTATAAATAACCTCCGCGATCAAAAACAACACTTTCAATTCCAGCGCCTTTAGCTAATTCTGCCAATTTCTTACCTACTAATGCAGCTTTAGCTACTTTAGTATCTTTGATATCAACAATAGCTTTGTCACGAGATGAAGCAGCTACCAATGTAACTCCTTTTGAATCATCGATCAATTGCGCATAAATATCTGAATTACTACGAAAAACACTCAATCTCGGTCTTTCGGTAGTACCCGAAACTACGCCGCGAATTCGCTTGCGTATTTTATCTCTTCTATAAACTTTAGTCTTTGCCATGTTAAATTCTTACTTAGATGCAGACTTACCTGCCTTTTTACGTAATACTTCACCAGTAAACTTGATACCTTTACCTTTGTATGGTTCAGGTTTACGGAATGAACGAATTTTTGCAGCTACTTGGCCCAACAATTGCTTGTCAACACAACTCATAATTATGGTTGGGTTTTTACCTTTTTCGGTAATGGTTGTAACTGTAATTTCTTGGGGAACTTCCAACAAAATCTTGTGTGAGTAACCCACTACAAACTCTACCAAGTTACCTTGGTTAGAAACTTTGTAACCAACACCCACCAACTCCTGCTGAACAGTGTGACCCTCACTTACACCCTTAATAAGGTTATTTAACAAGGAACGATACAAACCATGAAGGCTTCTATCCTGTTTGCTGTCGCTTGGGCGATGTACAGTCATCAAACCATCTTCTACTTTGATTTCAAAACCAGCAGCGATAGATTGAGACAGTTCTCCTTTTGGCCCCTTTGCAGTTACGAATCCTTCGCTAACTGTTACATTCACTCCTGACGGAACTTGAATGGGAGCTTTTCCTACGCGTGACATATATTACTTTCTCGATTTAATTATTATAAAACGTAACACAAAACTTCACCGCCAATACCTAATTGACGAGCTTCTTTGTCGGTCATTACCCCTCTTGAAGTAGTAAGGATGGCAACACCCAAACCATTCAATACGCGAGGCGAATCCAAATGACCAGCATATTTTCTCAAACCAGGAGTACTGATACGCTTCAAAGAAGTGATAGCACTTTGTCTGGTTTGTGGATTGTATTTTAATGCAATTTTGATAACCCCTTGTTTGTTTTCAGTGGTTTCAAACTTGTACTTCAAGATATACCCTTTTTCGTATAAAACGCGAGTAATCTCTTTTTTTAGATTGCTTGCAGGAACCTCCACTATACGGTGGTTCGCCTTCATTGCATTACGCAATCTGGTTAAGTAGTCTGCTATTGGATCAGTCATTTTCTTCTATTTTACCAACTTGATTTAGTTACACCGGGGATTTTACCATCAGACGCCATTTGACGGAACTGATTTCTGCAGATACCGAATGTACGGATATATCCACGAGGTTTACCTGTAATTTTACAACGATTACGCAAACGAACCGGAGAAGCATTACGAGGAATTTTCTGCAACTCATCGTAGTTACCTTCTGCTTTCAATTGTGCGCGCTTTTCAGCGTAACGAGCTACCATAGCCTCACGTTTGCGCTGTCTAGCTTTTATACTTTCTTTTGCCATTGTCTTTTAGTCTTTTTTAAATGGGAATCCTAACAAACGCAACAACTCCAAACTCTCTTCATCCGTTTCTGCTGTGGTTACAAAGGTAATATCCATACCACTAATACGGTTTACTTTATCGATATCAATTTCAGGGAAAATGATTTGCTCAGTAATACCCATAGTCCAGTTACCACGTCCATCAAAACCTTTAACGTTCAATCCTTGAAAATCACGAATACGAGGCATTGAAATTGAAATTAAACGATCAATAAAATCATACATGCGCTCTCCACGTAAAGTAACTTTACATCCGATTGGCATATTTTCTCTCAATTTAAAGTTAGAAATAGCTTTACGTGAGATAGTAGCAACCGCTTTTTGGCCAGTAATCTTCGTCATCTCATCAATTGCAGCATCTACTAACTTCTTATCGTTTACAGCTGAACCAACACCTTGGTTTAATACCACCTTTGTGATACGAGGAACTTGCATTCCATTTCTATAGTTGAACTTCGCTTGCATCGCGGGAACAACTTCTTCAAAATACTTTTTTCTTAATCTTGGTACGTAACTCATACTTTCAATTATTTAATAATTTCACCAGACTTTTTTGAATAACGTTGTAATTTCCCGTTTTCATCCAATTTTCTTCCTATTCGACTTGGAGCATTACCTACCATCACCATTAATTTAGAAAGATGCATTGGAGCTTCAATTTTATCAATCTTACCACTCGTGTTTTGAGCTGTTGGCTTTCTATGCTTTGTAACCATATTTAAACCTTCAACCAACGCACGATTATCAGTAGGGTAAACTGCCAAAACGCGACCGGTTTTACCTTTGTCATCGCCAGACAATACCATCACGGTGTCACCCTTTTTTACGTGTATCTTTTTTCTGTTTGCCATTTTTATAAAACTTCAGGGGCTAGTGAAACAATCTTCATGAACTGTTTATCGCGCAATTCTCTTGCAACAGGACCGAAAATACGGGTTCCTCTTGGCTCATCAGAATTGTTCAACAATACACAACTATTTTCATCAAAACGAATGTACGAACCATCTGGGCGGCGAACTTCTTTTTTCACACGCACTACTACTGCTTTGGAAACACTACCTTTTTTCACGTTTCCACCAGGAATAGCATGCTTTACGCTCACTACTATTTTATCGCCAACGCTCGCGTATCTGCGACGAGTTCCACCGAGTACGCGGATACAGAGTACCTCTTTGGCACCGCTGTTATCAGCCACTTTTAATCTACTTTCTTGTTGTATCATAATTATTTGGCTTTTTCAATGATTTCAACGAGTCTCCAACACTTTGATTTACTCAAAGGACGAGTCTCCATTATACGTACGATATCGTTTTCTCCGCATTCGTTGTTTTCATCGTGAGCGGCGAATTTCTTAGTCTTTTTGAAATATTTACCGTATTTCGGATGTTTTACACTACGAACCACGGAAACTACGATGGTTTTATCCATTTTAGAACTGGTAACAGTACCAATGATCTCTTTTCTGGCGTTTCTAGTTGTTTCCATTATTCTTCAATTGTGTTAACGTTATTCTTCATGTAGGCCTGATATTGAGCTTCAGTTCTACGTACATTCAATTCGGTCAACAAGCGAGCTACTTCTCTTCTTGACTCTTTCAATTTGTGGGGCTGCTCCAATGGCGATACAGCATTTTGAAACTGCATCTTTTGGTAACGCTTACGCTCCTCTTTGTAGCGCTCCACTAATTCCTTATTCGGAAGGGCTTTAATATCCGCGTATTTCATTTTTAATCCTCCTCGTTATAATCAGGACGTACAACAAATTTACAAGTTACAGGCAACTTTTGTGCTGCCAATCTCATTCCTTCCTTAGCAATTTCCAAAGGTACACCACCCACTTCAAACATAATGGTACCCGGCTTTACACGTGCCACCCAATATTCTGGAGCACCTTTACCTTTACCCATACGCACTTCTGCAGGCTTCTTCGTAACTGGTTTGTCTGGAAAAATTCGAATCCAAACCTGACCTTCTCTCTTTAAATAACGCGTTACCGCAATACGAGCAGATTCAAGTTGACGAGCTGTAATCCAGCTTGGCTCCATGGATTTTAAACCAAAACTTCCAAACTCAATACGGTGTCCTTTTCCAGCGATACCGCGAACACGCCCTTTCTGTTGTTTTCTATATTTCGTTCTTCTTGGACTTAACATTTCAGTACTCCTTATTAATTGTTACGACGACGGCGATCTCCGCGATCACGTCCTCCTCTGTTTCTGTCATTCGAAGAGGATGATCCTCCACGGTTACCTGATTTCTTCTCAGCATCCGCTCCAGGTGCAAGATCTACCTTACCGTAAATTTCTCCACGACAAACCCAAACCTTGATACCAATTTTACCGTAAACGGTTTGAGCTTCAACCAATGAATAATCAATGTTTGATCTCAACGTATGCAAAGGAGTTCTACCTTCTTTGTAAATCTCAGAACGTGCAATTTCAGCTCCATTTAAACGACCACTGATACGAATCTTGATTCCATCAGCACCCATTTTCATAGTACTTTGCAAAGCATTCTTGATTGCTCTCTTATAAGAGAAACGATTCTCAATCTGCTGTGCTATATTCTCACCCACCAAACGAGCATCCAATTCAGGACGTTTGATTTCATGAATGTTAATTTGTACGTCTTTTCCAGTAATCTTCTTGATCTCCTCACGGATTGCGTCTACCTCTTGTCCGCCTTTACCAATTACAATACCAGGACGTGCCGTGTTTATTGTTAAAGTGATACGCTTCAAAGTACGCTCAATTATTACCTTCGCGATTCCTCCTTTAGGAATACGCACTTTCAAATATTTACGGATTTTCTCGTCTTCAACTAATTTATCACCGTAATCGTTACCTCCATACCAATTGGAATCCCAACCACGGATGATACCTAGACGTAATCCTATAGGGTTAACTTTTTGTCCCATTTCTTTATGCTTCGGTTTGAGTGTTACTTACTTTACTGTCAATAATTACAGTTACATGATTGGATCGTTTGCGCTGTCTGTAACCACGTCCCTGAGGAGCAGTTCTCAAACGCTTCATAGTGATACCACCATCTACCATTATTGATTTAACATACAACTCACTATCTTCGATACGAGAATCCGCATTTACAACACCCCAGTTTGCAATTCCTGATTTAATTAACTTACTCAAGAATATTGCATAGGTAGCCTTTTGATTCCACTGTAAAATGCTAAGCGCATTTTCAACTTTCTGACCTCTAACTTGGTCAGCAACCATGCGCATTTTACGTGGAGATAATGGACAGTTTCTTAATATTGCTTTGGCTTCCATATTTCTTCTTATTTACCGTGTCCTTTGTATGTTCTTGTTGGTGCAAACTCACCTAATTTGTGACCTACCATGTTCTCAGTAACATATACTGGTATGAACTTATTGCCATTATGTACAGCAAATGTATGTCCTACAAAATCAGGAATAATCATGGAACGACGAGACCAAGTCTTTATCACAGACTTTTTACTGGTTTCGTTCATTACATCGACCTTCTTCATCAATTTGATGTCTACAAAGGGTCCTTTTTTTATCGATCTTGCCATTGTCGCTTTTTTCTATAATCGGTTATTTGTTACGTTTACTTTTTCTTCTCTCAATAATCAAACGTGATGTACCTTTCTTCGGTGCACGTGTTTTCTGTCCTTGAGAATAAATCAAGTTTCTTGAGCGTGCTTGACCTCCTTTATTTCGGCCTTCACCACCACCCATGGGGTGATCTACAGGGTTCATTGCTGCAGGTCTAACTCTTGGTCTTCTTCCCAACCATCTGCTTCTACCCGCTTTACCTTTGTTCTCCTGAATGTGCTCACTGTTGGAAACTGTTCCAATAGTTGCGAAACAACTTCCCAATACTAAGCGACTCTCGCCAGAAGGTAATTTTATGGCTACATATTTACCTTCTTTTGCCATAAGCTGAGCGTATGAACCTGCACTTCTGCAGATACGTCCACCTTGACCTGGAGCCAATTCAATATTATGAATCAAAGAACCTAATGGCATATCCAACATAGGCATTGCATTACCTATTTCTGGAGCTACGCCGGGTCCTTGTTCAATTTTCTGACCCACTTTAACACCAGCTGGCGCCAAAATGTATCTCTTTTCACCGTCAGTATATTCTACTAAACAAATGAATGCTGTTCTGTTAGGATCGTATTCTACAGATAAAACCTCACCTGCAACACCCGCTTTATTGCGTTTGAAATCGATGATTCTGTATTTACGTTTGTGTCCACCTCCGATGTAACGCATAGTCATACGACCTTGGTTGTTACGTCCGCCGGTTTTCTTTATAGGCACTAATAATGACTTCTCAGGCTTATCAGTGGTAATTTCTTCAAATGTATTGGCTACACGAAAACGTGTGCCTGGGGTAATGGGTTTTAAACGACGTACTGCCATGATTAGATGTTTTCGTAAAAGTCGATGTTAAATCCTTCTTTTAATGTTACAAAGGCCTTTTTATACTTGTTAGTATAACCGGAGATTTGGCCTGTACGACGATTGCGACGTACTTTCCCCCGTTGGATCATGGTATTCACTGATGCCACTTCAACACCGTAAAAGTCTTCTACAGCTTTCTTAATTTCGTCTTTGGATGCTTTGTGATCCACAACGAAACCATACTTGCCCTTTTTGTCTAATAAGGTGCTTGATTTTTCAGTAACCAAAGGCTTCTTGAGTATCATTTTGTATTGGTCTCCTGTAATTTAGCGATTGCACTTTCAGTTAATATCAAACTCTTAGCTTTCAAAACTTCGTATGTATTTACATCCGATGCTTTTACTACGGTGTTTGATGGAATGTTTCTACCACTCAAATAAACATTCTTATTTGTATCTGGAGTAACAAACAATGTACGTCCACCAGCTTTCAACGCATTTAAAATGTTTAAAAACTCAGACGTTTTTGGCGTAGTCATTTCGAAATCTTCTACTACAAATACAGCATTCTCTCTTGCTTTATAGGATAGAGCCGATAAACGAGCCAAGCGCTTCAATTTCTTATTCAATTTGAAAGAATAATCTCTTGGACGGGGTCCGTGAATACGAGCACCACCCACATAAATACCACTCTTCAAAGAACCGTGACGCGCTCCACCTGTACCCTTTTGACGGAATACTTTACGTGTTGAACGAGATATCTCGGTACGATCTTTGGTTTTATGTGTTCCTTGACGATTATTAGCCATGAACTGTTTTACGTCCAAATAAATCGCATGATCGTTAGGCTCTAAACCAAATATATCTGCTGGCAAGGTAACGGTACGACCGGTTTCTGCGCCTTGTTTATTTAATACTTTAACCTCCATGACTTATTTTTCAATTACTACGGTTGCACCATTATGACCAGGAATTGATCCTTTGATAACCAAAAGATTACGCTCCGCGTCAATTTTCAAAATTGAAAGGTTCTGAGCTTTCACTCTTCCACCGCCCATACGCCCTGCCATGCGTGTACCTTTAAATACACGTGCAGGAAACGAACATGCTCCGATAGATCCAGGAGCACGCATACGGTTGTGCTGACCGTGAGTAGATTCACCCACACCCGCAAAACCATGACGACGAACAACCCCTTGGAAACCTTTACCTTTAGAAGTTCCAATTACGTCTACGAATTCACCTTCTTCGAACAATGAAACGTCTAATACGGTTCCTAATTCTATTGATGCGTCGTAATCACGGAATTCAATTACTTCAGATTTCGCCGTAGTATTTGCTTTTGCAAAGTGACCTTTAGCTGCAGAAGTAACTTTCTTCTCTTTTTTATCTCCGAATGCGATCTGAACAGCGTTGTAGCCATCATTCGCTTCTGTTTTCACTTGAGTAACAACACAAGGACCTGCTTGAACTACTGTACAAGCAACTCTCTTTCCATCAGCATCAAAAATGCTGGTCATTCCCAATTTTTTTCCAATTAAACCGTTCATATCTCTTACAATTTAATTTCAACCTCAACACCGCTAGGAAGTTCAATCTTCATTAAGGCGTCTACGGTTTTTGTGGAACCATTAAAAATGTCAATCAAGCGTTGGTAAGTGCAGTATTGGAACTGCTCTCTTGCTTTCTTGTTAACGTGTGGGGAACGCAACACCGTAAAAATCTTTTTACGGGTTGGCAGAGGCACCGGTCCGCTTACAACGACCCCTGTGGTGCGTACCGCCTTTACGATCTTCTCTGCTGATTTATCCAACAAATTGTGATCGAAAGACTTTAACTTAATTCTTATTTTCTGACTAACCATTGTAGTTTGTTCTTTCTTATTTATCTATTACGCGTTTGCTTTTTTCAATACTTCTTCAGCAATTGATTTAGGAGTTTCAGAATAATGACTGAATTCCATTGAAGAGTTTGCACGACCTGAAGTAATGGTTCTTAATGTTGTAACATAACCAAACATTTCAGACAATGGAACTTTCGCCTTAACTACTTGAGCTCCTGCTCTTTCATCGATACCTTCCATTTGTCCTCTACGGCGATTCAAATCACCCATTACATCCCCTGTGTTTTCAGCTGGAGTAACAACTTCTAACTTCATGATAGGCTCCAACAAAACCGGTCCACATTTTCTAGCTGCTTCACGGAATCCTTGGCGTGCTGCAATTTCAAACGACAATGAATCGGAGTCAACTGGGTGGAAAGAACCATCGAACAGACGTACTTTAATACGATCGATAGGATATCCAGCCAATACACCATTTACCATTGCTGCTTTGAAACCTTTTTCAACAGCTGGAATGAATTCACGAGGAATAGATCCACCCACAACTTCATTCACAAACTGCAAACCTTCACCTTGGAAACTTTCATCTGCTGGACCCAATTCAAATTGGATATCTGCAAATTTACCACGACCACCAGTTTGCTTTTTGTATGTTTCACGGTGAGAATAATTTTGAGTGATTGCTTCCTTGTATGCTACTTGAGGAGCACCTTGGTTACATTCAACTTTAAATTCTCTTCTCAAACGATCCACAATAATATCCAAGTGCAACTCACCCATACCGGAAATAACAGTTTGGCCAGTTTCTTGGTCTGTATGAACTTTAAATGTGGGATCCTCTTCTGCTAATTTAGCAAGAGCCATACCCAATTTATCTGTATCTGCTTGAGTTTTAGGTTCAATAGCCAAACCGATTACAGGCTCAGGAAATACCATAGATTCTAATACGATTGGAGCGTTTTCAGCACACAAGGTGTCACCTGTTTTAATGTCTTTGAAACCTACAGCAGCTCCAATATCTCCAGCTCCTAAGAACTCAATTGGATTCTGCTTATTAGCATGCATTTGGAAGATACGAGAAATACGCTCTTTATTACCAGTACGCATGTTCAAAACGTAAGAACCTGCATCCAATTTACCAGAATATGCGCGAATGAAACACAAACGACCTACGTATGGATCGGTTGCAATTTTAAACGCCAATGCAGCAAATGGCTCACTGTAGTCAGGCATACGAACTACTTCTTCTTCGGTTTTTGGATTGAAACCTTTAGTTCCTCCGATATCTACTGGAGAAGGCATCAATTCCATTACCATATCCAACATGGTTTGAACTCCTTTGTTTTTGAAAGAAGAACCACACATCATTGGAACTATTTTCAAATCGATAACCGCTGGACGCAATGCATCAAGAATTTCTCTTTCAGTGATGGACTCAGGATTTTCGAAGAATTTTTCCATTAACGTATCATCGTATTCAGAAACTGCTTCTAACAATTTCTCTCTCCACTCAGTAGCTTCTTCTACCATATCAGCAGGAATATCTACTACTTCGTAAGTCATACCATGATCGTGCTCATTCCAAACCATACCGCGGAAGTTGATCAAATCAACCACCCCTGTAAATTTGTCTTCAGCACCGATAGGCAACTGCAATGGAACTGCATTGCTACCCAACATTGATTTTACTTGACTAACTACGTTCAAGAAATCAGCACCAGAACGGTCCATTTTGTTAACGAAACCGATACGTGGTACATTGTAGTTATTTGCTAAACGCCAGTTGGTTTCAGATTGTGGCTCAACACCATCCACTGAAGAAAACAAGAACACCAAACCATCTAATACACGCAAAGAACGGTTTACCTCTACGGTAAAATCTACGTGACCTGGAGTATCGATGATGTTGATATGATATTTTTCGTTTCTGTAATTCCAGAATACAGTAGTAGCTGCAGATGTGATGGTAATTCCGCGTTCTTGCTCCTGAGCCATCCAGTCCATTGTTGCAGCACCGTCGTGTACTTCACCAATTTTGTGGTTTACTCCAGCATAAAACAAAATACGCTCTGTAGTAGTTGTTTTACCAGCATCAATGTGAGCTGCAATACCAATGTTTCTTGTATATCTTAAATCGCGTGACATTTTATTTTCTATTCTAATTATGCTCTGAAGTGTGAGAACGCTTTGTTCGCTTCAGCCATTTTATGTGTATCTTCTTTTTTCTTCACTGAAGCACCTTCGCTTTTAGATGCAGCAACAATTTCTCCAGCTAATTTTTCCGCCATGGATTTTTCGTTGCGCTTGCGTGCATATCCTATCAACCACTTCATTCCAACTGCAATCCTTCTCTTTTGAGGAATTTCAGTTGGAATTTGGAACGTTGCTCCTCCTACACGACGAGCCTTAACTTCTACCGCGGGCATTACATTGTTCATGGCTTTTCTCCATGTTTCAATTCCTGGCTCTTCAGTAATCTTCTTCTCAACGATTTCAATTGCATCGTAGAAAATATTCAAAGCAATTGACTTCTTACCATCGTACATCATCCCATTTACGAAACGAGTTACCATCGTATCGTTAAATTTAGGATCTGGATTCAATATGCGTTTTTTAGCGCGAGTTTTTCTCATGACTATTTAAATTCTTATTTTTTCTTTGGCTTTTTGGTTCCGTACTTACTTCTGCGTTGATTTCTTCCTTCAACACCCGCAGTATCTAATGCTCCACGCACAATATGATAACGTACACCAGGCAAATCCTTCACCCTTCCTCCACGTACCAATACAATACTGTGTTCTTGCAAGTTGTGACCTTCTCCTGGTATGTATGCATTCACCTCTTTTCCGTTGGTTAAACGCACACGCGCTACCTTTCTTAATGCGGAATTAGGCTTCTTAGGTGTGGTAGTATATACACGGGTACAAACCCCTCTACGCTGAGGACATGAGTCCAAGGCAGGTGACTTACTTTTAACGGTAATCTCCTGGCGACCTTTTCTAATTAACTGTTGTATAGTAGGCATATTTTTTCCCAAAAAGGACGGCAAAATTAAACTTATTTTTTGTCATTATCAACACTAATTGAAAAAAAATATTGAAAATCATGAAGAAAGTGAAAATCCACCCTCCAATTTTTCCTAAATCCACCTCTGTCAATCTATATCCTTTTACCTTCCTTTTCTTTCATCTATGTTAAAATAACTTGCAGCAATAAATTTATTGGCCGTACAACCATCCCCCATTACATACGTCTAAAATACTAGAATCATCGTCGTTTTTTTAGGTTACACTCAGATAAAATTTCCCATAAATGATCTACATATCCTAAATTTACCGACGCATTCCAAATACACTCGTAAAAACAATGAAACTTACTCACTCATTATATAAAAAAGTTCTATCCCTATTTTTTTGGGGGATGTCTACCGCGGCATTTAGTCAAGCGGGTTTTTTACAGTTTGACGTAAAAACTCACGATTTCGGAACCTTAGAAGAAACCATGAAATTTGCTTACCATCGGTTTGAATTTAAGAATGCAGGCACCACCCCGGTGAAAATTAATCGAGCAGAATCCAGCTGCGGTTGCACGGTACCTACCTGGAGTAAGGATTCTATTGGCCCCGGCGAATCCGGATTCATTGAAGCCAAATACGAAACAACCAATCGTTTTGGACAATTCGACAAAACCATAACTATTTACACCAACTCGCCTGTTCAGCCCATTACCTATTTAAATATAAAGGGCAACGTAATTAAGCCCGTTGAGGATGAAACCCAAACATACCAACAGGCGGCGGGTTACATTGGCTACGATCAATCCAATATTGCTTTTGATCCTTTGTTCGACAATCAAATTGCTACACGGGAAATACGAATCATTAACAACACCTCCTACCCAACTACATTCTATGATTTTGATCCCTTACAATTGCCTTCTTTCATTAAAATAAAGAATTTCCCTAAAACACTAGAGCCCGGTGAATTCGCTAAATTTTTAGTTGAAATAGATGGTAATAAAGCTCCTGGTTATGGTTTCGGAGGATATGAAATCACCGTTTTTTCTGATAATGCGGCAACACCTTATTCCATGATTTATGTTTCCTATCAAAGAAAACAATACTTCCCCAAGTATTCTGAAAGGCAATTAAAAAAACAACCCAAACTTGTAGTGGAAAATCCCATTTATGATTTCGGAAAACTTAGAGCTGGAGATCTGGAGGTTTGCGAATTTAAATTTACCAACACAGGGAAAAAGCCGTTAGAAATAAAACAAATTTCACCCGACTGCCCTTGCATCAGCTTAACACCTTCAAAGAAAATTATCCAACCCGGAGAAACCATTACTGCAAAAGCTATTTTTGATACGGTAACAAAAAACGGGAAAAAGACCATGGGGGTGAGAATCGTAAGTAACGATCCATTCGAACCTGAACGTTATGTTTGGCTTAAAGCAGAATTTGATAATAACTACAAAATTGATTGCCCTACTTGTCCCAAATAAGCAATTGAATTATCTCAAGTTGTGGTATACGTTTTGAACGTCGTCATCGCCTTCTAAGCGTTCAATTAAATCAAGTACTTCTTGTGCTTGGTCTTCGGCTAAATCTACATAGGAATTAGGAATGTATTGGAGGTCTGCATTTTTAACTTCGATCTTCATGTCTTCAAGTGCTTTTTGCATGAGTCCAAAATCAGTGAACGTTGTATAAATGTAGATTTCTTCTTCATCTATCGCGAAATCATCTAATCCAGAATCGATCAATTCAAACTCAAATTCATCCATATCTTTACCTGATAAAGCAGCTTTTTCCACGTTAAACACTCCCTTACGAGTAAAGTTGAAATCTAAAGATCCGGTTTTACCCATTGCACCTCCTCCTTTATTGAAATGCATACGGACGTTTGCTACGGTTCGAGTAGGATTATCAGTTGCAGTTTCAACGATAATTCCCACACCATGCGGAGCCATACCTTCATAACGAACTTCTTCGTAGTTGCCTTCCGTTTTGTTTAAAGCTCTTTTAATGGCAGCTTCAACTCGGTCTTTAGGCATGTTTACCGATTTTGCATTTTGAATGGCAAGACGAAGTCTAGGATTGTAATCCGGGTTTTCACCGCTCATTTTTACAGCGATGGCAATTTCTTTTCCTAACTTGGTAAACTGCTTTGCCATTCGGTCAAAGCGCGCAAACATTTTGTGTTTGCGTTTTTCAAATATTCTTCCCATTGGGCGCAAAAATAATACAATGCGCCCAATTCGAGAAGAAAGTAATGGATTCCATTGAAATTTGTAGTTCAATGAACTTGATTTCGATGGAAACTATTAATATTTACTGAAAATGTAAATCTACTAAAACTTATAACCTGCAGTTATGTGAATGCCACGACCTGCAGCAGTTACACCCCTGGCAAAGTAGCGTAAATCTACTAAAACTTATAACCTGCAGTTATGTGAATGCCGCGACCTGCCGCAGTTACACCACTGGCAAAGTAGCGGTAGCGTAAATCCAATAGATTTTCTACGGAAATCATTAAGTTCAAACCATGGAAGTCCGAAATGCCTGCCCGAATATTATAAACTTGCCAAGCTGGATTTCCAGAAGCGGTAGCGTATTGTAGATTGTCTTCACCAGAAACGGAGTATTCAGAAACGGGCTTTGCACCATTAAATACACACTGTGCTTCAGCAAACCATTTGCTTTCTCTCCAACGCAACGCCACCTGTCCAAACACCGGTGGAATGTGATCCAGTCGATTGTTACCCTTGTTCCAATCTGGATTTGAATATTCTACAAAACCCTGTGTTTCATTAATGGAAGCATTCAACCATAACTTCTGCACCATGTTCCACTGAATGTTGGAAAATCCGCCGTAAATACTTCCAGTTCCAACGTTTTTTATTTGATAAACAGGTGTTTTTACACCATCCCAATCCAAACTATCCGCACCTTTAAATGTACCAAAAACATCCGACATTAAATTATCAACCACCGTATAAAATCCCCCAAATTCCACAAAAAATCGTTGAGAAAATTTATATGAAAAATGCAAATCCGCTGTTTGGGAAACTTCTGGCGACAATTTTTCTGTTGGAACCAATACTTTTTGGCCTCTTAATGATTCGAACACCTTCGACATATCATCGATATTGGGGTTGCGATAGGCTTGATTAAATGATGCTTTCATCAAGAAATTCTTTCCCAAAGGCTGAACCAGTCCTAAATTATAGCTGGGTGCGGTTTGATTAAATGTAACTTCCGGATAAGGCATATTCCAATAATTATTCGCTGTAAATACACCACGCAAAGAATAATACGTAACACGGGCACCTAATTCTATTTTTGTTCCAAATCGACCCCATGTTCTACTTGCTTGAGAAAAAACTGAAGCACTGTGCGTATTTCCAAAAGAATCTACGTATCGAGCTGAACCTGGGGTAATTTCACCCGTAACCACGTTCTTAATTGTACCTTGAGAGTTTACATAATTATACACATACTCCATTCCACTATTAATCTGCCAACCTTTCCACTGATCCAATCGATCGTAGTTGGCGGTAATCATGTTTACTTTATCCAACTGAGTGCGTTCTTTGAGATTATTCGATGAATTATTAAAGGAGCGAGTTACTCGTCCTACTTCAAAATACTGATGCGCAATGATTAATCGATTTCGGTGCTTATCATTTTCTTTGTTTAATGTATAGGATAAAAACGTTCTATGTTGAGGCGCATAATCCCAGCGAGCTTGATTGATTCCGTAGGGAGCCACAGTAGAAGTACTTTGCTGCTGCAAACGATCGTATCTGGGTATATTTGAATTCAATGAGCCCTGAAAATTAAGAACATGAACCAACCTTTGATTCAACTTACCTGTTCTGAGTCCCATTTTAACGAATACATCCGTTTGATTGTATGCGGTTCCTACTTGCTTTAGGGGATCATCATTCTTCATTAACGTATCCACTTGGTACTTGCCATTCGATAACAGAACGGGCTGATCCAATTGTTTAACATAATAGTTTCTCAATCCAAAATCGGGATTGGAATCCACATAGCTATTGCTTCCCATGCGTAAATCGCCATAATTGGAATGCGTTAAATTGGCAATTAATCCAAATCGTACTGATTGATATTGAATTCCAGCATTGGCCATTACACCGTTAAATGCGCTTAAATATCTGAGATTTGTTGAACCCGACCATTTGGGCGAACCAAATTTCACGTCTTTCGTTTTAAAGTACATCACACCACCGAGAGCATCTGAACCATATAGAGTCGAACCGGAACCTAAATTAATTTCCATTCGATCTAAAATAAATTGATCAATGGCAATGATGTCTTGCAAATGACCTGCTCTAAACGTTGCATTGTTCATACGAACACCGTCTACAACCATTAAAACTCGGCTGGCTTCAAAACCTCTCAATACTGGACTTCCTCCGCCCATTTGACTCTTTTGAACAAATACTTTACCAGAATTTACTAAGGCTTCGGCTAATGTTGCTGCTTGAGTTTCATTCAATTTTTTGGAGGAAATTACTTCCACTTGTCGAACCGCATCTTTGCGGGTTTGTTCATAACGTTGAGCTGAAATGAGAACTTCATCGAAGGATTCTATTTCACTGCTATCTTTTATATCTACTTGGGCCATACTCATCGAGCTGATTCCCAAAATGGCTAACCATAATAATCGTTTCATAAATAAAATTAGATGAATTTGAAGTCAAAACCAATCTCCGATCCATAGAAGATTGGTGAAAATTTAATGTACAATTCCAATTATAGAATTTACACCATTGTCCTCTAAGTAGGTTAAAAAATGTGATCTTCAGAAAGATCAAATCATAATATTTGTAAACCAACTTGATTTACTCAGGATTTCATATCTTTCTCCGGTGGCTGAAACGATTCAGACAAATGAATATAAGAGTAATGGGGATTTTGAATGACCCAGTTGTTTTGTTCTCTAGGGATGTAAAACTGCACTTGCGGTAATTCTTCTAAGAAAAATACCAGTTTCAAAAAACTCTTTTTGGTCAAATCAGAGGGTCCCCCTTTTTGAAAATCGTCCGAAATTCGAACCATAATTTCTTTTTCAAATCGATCATTAAAGGCAATCGCCATCCAACCATTTGACACTTTTTTTACACTAATAATGTCATAACGGTGCATCCCCAAATCAATTTCATCGCCTTTTTGCAAATTTGGAAACTCCGATTCGGATACAAAAATTGTATCCAATTGCTCGGAATTGGCCTCCGAAAAATTACAACGAATTTGCTGTTTAATCCAATGTCGCTGCCTGTTTAAACAATGGCTTTCCCAAATTGGAATCCATTGGCTCAGCGCCAAAATCCCAACAAGAAACCATTGCAACGAGCGATTATTCACATTGCGAAAATAATCGCTTTTTGGCATGATTGAATCTTTTTGCGACCTTTGCACCATGAAATCCGTATACGTTATCGATATTGTTCGCACTCCAGTGGGAAAATTTGGTGGAAGTTTGGCAACTGTTCGTCCAGATGATATGGCCGCACATGTACTGAAAGCACTGATGAATCGCAATCAATCGATCGATTGGACTGAAGTTGATGAAGTTATTTTTGGAGCTGCAAATCAAGCAGGTGAAGACAACAGAAACGTGGCGCGTATGTCTCTGTTATTGGCTCAGCTGCCTGAAACCATTCCAGCGTATACAGTAAATCGACTTTGTGCATCGGGCTTACAATCCATCCAAAACGCCTACATGGCTATAAAAAGTGGTGAAGCGGATTTAATATTAGCTGGTGGAACTGAAAGCATGACCCGAGCGCCCTTTGTGATGGCAAAAGCAGAAACAGCCTATTCCAGAACTCCTGAAATTTACGATACCACCATTGGATGGCGTTTTACTAATCCTGCCTTGAGTGCTTTGCATTACCCATTTGCCATGGGTGAAACCGCAGAGAATGTTGCAGAAAGATACAATATTTCAAGAGAACGACAAGATGAGTTCGCCTACCGTTCACAATTAAACTGGAAAAACGCCCAAGAGCGTGGCGATTTTTCACAGGAAATTGCTGAATATCCCATCCCCCAAAAGAAAAAAGATCCCATTATATTTTCTACCGATGAGCATCCCAGATTAAGTCCCATTGAAACTTTAGCAGGTTTGAATCCGGCATTTAAAAAAGGCGGATCAGTTACTGCGGGAAATTCTTCAGGAATTAATGATGGAGCTGCCTGTGCCTTGTTGGCGAGTGAAGAAATGGTCAAGAAATTCAACTTGGTTCCAATGGCAAGAATTGCAAGTATTGGCTTAGCGGGAGTAGATCCAGCCTATATGGGAATTGGGCCGGTTCCTGCTACTCAAAAAGCATTAAAAAAGGCAGGTATTTCAGTAGACCAATTGGGTGCCATAGAACTGAACGAAGCTTTTGCTTCACAAGCACTGGCATGCTTGGATGAATTAAAACTGAATCCAGATGTGGTAAATATGAACGGTGGTAGTATTGCCATTGGGCATCCATTAGGCGCCAGCGGTACGCGTATTTCCGCAACATTGTTGCATCAAATGGCGAAGAACCCAGCCATTAAATACGGTTTAGCAACCATGTGCATCGGTGTTGGACAAGGTTCTGCCATTATTTACGAAAACTTGAGATAGTTTTTGAGTGCTAACCCATCACATCAGAAAATTCAAAAAGTAGTAAGAAATAAATTAGTTCAAACACAGTACAATAAGAACTGTACATATTCTCTATACTAGAAACAACAATTATTGCATTCAAATCAAATGCCCCGATATAGATTGAATCTTCGGTACGATGGAAGTGATTTTCACGGATGGCAAATTCAGAATAACGCACCTTCTGTACAAGATTCGTTGCAAAAGGCATTGTCCATTTTATTGAGAGAACCGTGTGAAATTGTAGGTTGTGGACGCACCGACACGGGAGTTCATGCTCACTATTACGTTGCACATTTTGACAGCTTGGTTCTAAAGCCAGATAACTTTGGCCAATTTGGTAGCTTAGATCAACTAACTTATCGATTGAACCATTTACTTCCTGAGTCCATTTATATTCTCGATTGTATGGAAGTATCCGATGATTTCCACGCACGTTTTACCGCAACTAAACGAGGTTACAAATATTTTCTAGAATCTCAAAAAAATCCATTCAATTCAAAGTATTCATGGCATTTCCCACATGATTTGGATTTAATTGCCATGAATAATGCGGCATGCCTCATGCTCGGGAAACACAATTTTCAATCTTTCTGCAAAGGAGAAACGCCTAACAATAGCTATGATTGCGAAGTTTTTAAAGCCGAATGGCAAAAAGTCAAAGCAATTGGGCTTGGATCTGATCAAATTGTATTTCACATAGAAGCGAATCGATTTCTTCGAAACATGGTACGTGCTACTGTGGGTACCTTATTATTAGTAGGACGTCATAAAATCACGTTGGAAGTATTCCAACGCATACTCGATGCCAAAAACCGATCCGATGCGGGCAACTCCGTACCCGCAAAAGGATTATTTTTATGGAGTGTTGAATACGAATAAAACTTAATCTCGCTTTAATTAGCAATTATTTCTTACTCAATATCAATCTTCTGCAAAAATTTGTCAACCGTACGCTCTGAAGCTTTAATTACTTGGAAGTTTTCAGCTTTCACTTTGTGGTTTGTTTCATCCATGATTTTATTTAACTCATCATCATTGGAGTAAATGCTTAATCGATTTCGAGTAATGTAGAAGTACAAAACATCTTCTCCGTTGCTCAAGTAGAAATGCATTTTCTCCGCACCCCTTTTGGATTCTAAGAACATTGAAGCAGTAATGTTTTTGTTGCATGGTTTTCCCATCACGGTTGCTAAAACCACGGAATTATCATTGCAATACATTCCGCGTAGTTTGCTGTCCCAACGCAAATCAACATCCGACAATATAAAGTTGTAGTTCGTTTCATCTTTACCTCCTAACAATGTACTGCTAATTCGGATTTGATTCTTCGTTTCAATTTCCTGTATTACATTTTTCAGTGTTTTGGGGTTTTCAATCATTTCGCCCAATGCCTTTTTGAAAAACTCATCATTGATGTTTTCAGTGCCCATTTCATCCCCCAAAAAGATCTCTGAAACTCGCGATTTAAAATCGGGATGCAATGGAAAATCTAACATCATAGCTAATTTAAATGTGAATGCAGAATCGCTGGCATTTAAATGCGCTTCACCGGCATTCTTGAACGAAATTTCATTCGATTCCAAACCAAAATCCATAGGTCCTTCTGCATGTATGGAGTGGTCTTTTTCATTGAATTGGATAAAATGACCTTTGGGAGAACCCTCACGCAACTTAGAGTATGTCCCAGCAAAGAAACTCTCTTTCTCGTGATCGTAATATAGCACCCCAGTATCTTGAGTAACATCGTTATCGCTTACTCTCCTTTTGTTTGCGTATAAAATGGGGTATACATGCGATGAATCTTTTGCTACATGCAGTCCCACAAACAGTCGAGACTTGTTTTTATCTCTCGGGGGATTCATGGGTATCACCACGTCTTTGGGATCAATTTCGCCTTCAAATTTTACCCACCAAGAAGGCAAGATATTTTTGAAGGTATGCAATGGTTTCACAAATCCATTGAATCGGATTAGTTTTTGTTGTGAATTTACATTCGCTACCCCTTGATATCCAATTTTAATATCCAATGTAAAACCACGTTCCTCCGGTATTTTACCGTAAGCATCCACGTTTTTGGTTCGATTAATAAATATTGAATCCAAGAAGAATTCCTGACGCTTACCTATTTTAGTTACGTATTGATAATAACCATTGGCCTGAACAATATTTTTGCCGTAAATCTTAGCTTTTAAGCGATAAATTTCATGATATTTATCAATTCTGTTTGCAATGATTTTAGCACTATCAACTGGATCCATGTCGGCTTGCTGACGGATCAATACTTTTCCATCCTTCAAAAACAAACGAGAATCCGCAATATCAATGTATGGAATTTCAGAAACCTTTAAGGTGTAGTCGTTCATATCATACAGCCCTTTACGTCCCTCGAAATGAAGACTATCCTGACGAGCATTGGTACTCATAAAATCAGGAACCACAGAGCCCATAGTCGGCCCCACTTTAGCTTCAATGGTATTTGCATCCATTTTCCATTTGAAATCACTCAAATTGGTTTGGTACATATTGAATGGATAGCGCGTAATTTGTCCTGGAACATTCGAAACAAAACTTCCAATCCGTGTTTGGAAATCCATGGTACCATTAATATTGGCTGTACTGAATGCCATTTTCGTCGTATCCTTGGTTTTGATATCCAACTCTGCCACTTTTGCAATGGCTTTTTTAGGTGCCAAGTGCATTTCTTTACTCCGAAAATCAGCTAAATCCCATTTCAACGACCCATCACCCAATACCTTTGCGGGTGATTGTGTTGTGGTACCTCGGAAGTCGTATTTGTATGAGAATGTTTCAAATGGAGTAACTCCATTGGTTACGCAATATCGGTCTTCATACGGAAACCAATTCAGTTGAGCAGCGCGTACATGCAATTCTGGAT
>CAMDDG010000023.1 GCA_945890895.1 Chitinophaga pinensis
AATTGCAACAATAAACTATCTGATACACCGTATAATTCCATTTGACGGGCAACCAAAGCGAATTGCAAACGATCTACGTCGTCTATATTATTGGGGTATTTTTCTAATAACTCAAAATATGCATCATATGCTTTTTCTGGCATAGCCATCTGAGCAAAGGAAAAAGCCAAAGCTCTTTGATAAACGTAGCCCTTTTTTCTGGCTACGGTTTTATTCTGATTGGCATTAACAATTTCATGATAGCGTTGTTGACTTAACTGTTTAATTATTTTCTTTTGGGAGTAGGCTGTTTGAGATACCGAGAACAAACTTACCAATAAGAGAAATGCTATTTTATTCACTGAATACGTTTTTTTCATGGGAAAATAATTAAAAATATCTTGGTGCTCTAACTCGACTATTTGAAACGTAAGGAATCATGTACTGAATCCCGAATTCATGAGACGATCTTACGTATTGATTTAATGGTGCCCATCGTGTATCATAAGAATATAAAATGGTAAAATTGGGATTTACATTCGCCATAGCCATAATTCCACCTTCCCCACCCGTTCTAATAAAAGCACCCAATGAAAAATCATCCATATAAATAGCGTGTAGATTAAAATCTGCTTCAATAGGAACACCGTTGGCAATTTTAATTTGGGTAGTAGGTTTTATTTTCCAGTCTGGTCCAGCATCTATTACATAACCTGCAACAGCATAATACTGCGTTGTAGCGGCATACGCTACATTCACATTATTATTTCTTTGATCTGCTGGTACAAAAACCATTCTAGGAGCAGAAACTCCTGCAAAGTAATTATTGCCATATACATAGACACCGAAACCAGCCATAGGCGCAGTTAGATTATAATCGTTGTTATTAAACACTTGATCACCTGGCTTTTCTAACTGAAGTTGCGATAAATTTGCTACATAATTATACAATCCAAAACGCAAACCAACTGCCACTCTAACATTATCTGCTACTTGTTTATTATAAGCTCCAGAAAGGGCAATTTGAGTTTCTGTTAATGGACTAGCCACTTTGAATTTACCTATTTTCCCGGTTTGAATGTTGAGTCCGCCGGCAAAATCACCCACCAATGGAGTATGCATTCCTAAATTATAGTAGCGAGGGGCACCCGGTAAACTATTCCATTGCATTCTCGCCAAACTATTAGCTACAAAAGTTCTTTTAGAGCCAGCATAAGCGGGATTAATTGCAAGAGAATTGTAATCGTAATGAGAGTACATTTGTTCTTGCTGAGCGTGGATAGATGATGTAAAAAGCATCCCCAATCCCAAAACAACTCTATATATTTTCAAATTTTTCATTTCCTTTATTGATTAAAAAATTAACGTTTGATGTAAACATTTCCTGTAATAGGTTCTTTATTTAAACCATTGTATTTAAATACGTAGAAGTATAAACCTTCAGGTAAATCTGTTCCTCCCATACTTGGGAACGAAGAAAAATGATTACCATCCCAATTGTTTTTATAGCCTTTAGCAGATTGATAAACTACTTGTCCATTGCGGTTTAAAATGGTCAATTCGGCTTTATCAAATACCTTTAAACCTTTGATATAGAAAAAGTCATTATCACCATCATTGTTTGGAGAAAATGCTTCGGGTATAACTACATCAGCATCTTTATAATCTGGAATACCATTTCCGTTTGCGTCAGTGGTTCCTTCGTCAGAATCCAACATTTCATCGTTATCCGAATCTATATCACGGAAGTTGGCAATACCATCACCGTCGGAATCAATATTTCCTTCTGTTTGATCAATGATTCCATCGTTATCAGAATCCAAATCGCGGAAATCATCGGTTCCGTCGTTATCGGTATCTACAGGATTATTTGGATCATTACCGGCTTCAATTTCATCTGAAATTGTATCATTATCTGAATCCAAATCGCGATAATCTTCGGTACCGTCATTGTCTGTATCTACTGGATTATTTGCATTACTTCCAGCTTCATAGGAATCCGGGATTTTATCACCATCAGAATCAACATCACGATAATCTTCTAGTGCATCACCATCGGTATTTCTTGGGTTATTAGGATCATTACCCGCTTCATAACTATCAGGAATATTATCGTTATCAGAATCCGTATCTAAGAAATCATAATCTCCATCAGAATCTGTATCCAAAGGCGAAGAAGTATTGTTGCCTGCTTCATACGAATCAGGAATTAAATCACCGTCGGAATCCAAATCTCTAAAGTTGGGTTTACCGTCAGAATCCGCATCGGCAAATGTTTCAATTTTATCGCTAATTCCATCACCATCCGAATCCACATCTCTCCAATCACCCGTGTTGTCAGAGTCTGTATCCAAAGGTGATTTATCATTCTGATCACCAAATCCAACAAATCCATCTGCTTGATCTATGATACCATCTCCATCAGTGTCGCTTCCATCTACTCTTCCATCACTATTCAAATCGATATGACTTTGACCGCTTTCATAAATGTCCAATAACGCATCATTGTCTGAATCAAGATCTCTGAAATCGGCCTCTCCATCTGAATCTTGATCATTTGGATTGGTAATTAAATCCGTAGGATTGTCTTTTAAACCATCTCCATTAGCATCCGTAATATTGGCTTCTAATACATCATTAATTCCATCGTTATCAGAATCCAAATCTTTATAATCTGGTTTACCATCAGAATCGGAGTCTACCAAAGCGTGCTTATTATTGTTTTCAGTAATATCTGCAATACCATCGTTATCTGAATCAACGTCTAAATAATCCAACGTACCATCGCCATCTGTATCAAAATTCTTTTCTACATAATCCGGGATACTATCGTTGTCTGCATCTCCAATTACAACTTTTAAAATTATTGGTTTACTAACGGAGTTGCCATTTTTATCTTTAAGAGTAACAATTACATTATTGTTCCCTAAGTTGGTTAAATCAAACACATCTTTGCTCAACAATACGGTATCAGTGCCACAATTATCAGAAATAGTAACTACAACCATAGATGATTTTAAGAAAGCTTTTCCTGAAGTATCAATTAGAATGGTTGTATTTTGAACCGTTAATTCGGGATCTATATTATCTTCAACGGTAACATTGAATGTGGAAGTGGCGATATTGCCATTCACATCCGTTACTTTAAAAGTAACAACATTTACACCTACTTCAGAACAATCAAATACGGTATCACTTAATTCTCTTTTAAGAATAGTGCAATTATCATAACTACCTTTATCAACTTGAGAAATGGTTAATTTAGCTTGACCGGAAGCGTCTAATTGCAATGTTGGATTGAACATCACTAAAACGGGTTTAACCGTATCCAATATGAGAACTTGAGTTGTGTCTTTATGGATATTTCCTTTATTATCTGTAACCGTAAGTATGATTCTTCTCAATTTACCTGCATCCGTACAGAAAAAGTTGGAATTATCAATGGTCATAGTTTTAATACCACAGTTATCAAAGCTCTTGGAACCTATAGACGCTGCAGTAGTTGAAACTGAACCATTCGACAATAAGTATAGGGTATCGGGGGATGCAATAGCTATAGGTAGCGTAGTATCGTGTATCACAACTCTCATGGAATCCGAAATCGTATTCCCCGCAACATCCAAAATAGAAACATACACCCAATTTGTATCTAAATCAGAACACGTAAAAATGGTTTTAGAGAAAATGGTATCTTTAATGCAATTATCAATTGCTTGCAGAACTACATTTTTAGCAGTTCGAATATCAAAATTGCCATTATCATCGAGATAGGCGTCTATCAATGGCATAACTTCAATTCTCCAAGGTGCTAAGGTGTCCATTACAGTAACGGCAATGGTATCAAAACCTTCATTACCAGCTTTATCTCGTACTGAAGCAATAACATTAAAAGTTCCTACATCCCCACAATCAAAGATAGAATCAGACAATCCCCATGATTCAATTTGGCAATTTTCATAAGCGGAAACGAACAGTTTATTCCAAGAAGTTGATGCATTACCAAAGCTATCCAAAATTAATGTATCTACTGAGAGCGTAGTAATATTGGGTTTGATGGTATCAATTACATAAACCTTAATATCTTTCGATAGTGTATTTCCGACTTGATCTGAAATCGTTACTGAAACCGTATCAATTCCCAAATCAGCGCAATTGAAGACCGTTTTCATTAATGTGTCTTTGATCGAACAAGGATCTGAGGCGAAGCGAACAACGCTGTCTTTAGATAAGGTAAATGCACCTGTAGAGTCTAAATATACAAATTGGTCTTTTACGTTAAGTGAATCGGGGGTTAAAGTATCTTTTACCAGAAAATTAACCATTTTATATGTGAGATTACCGCTTTTGTCTTTACCCCAAATTTTAGTGGTATTGAGTCCTACATTTGAACAATCGACAGGAATTATCGTATTATTTAGACCATCAAAATATGCTGTATCCGGTGAACAATTATCTGTAAGTGAAACAAAAAGACTATCAAAGTGAATGGTATCTTTTCCGTTTGCATTTAAGTAGGAAGTATAATTTTTAACTGTTAAAGTTGGTGCAATCGTATCAAATACTGCTACAGAAATGATTTTAGAAGACACATTTCCTGCAATGTCTCTAACTTCAAAGTTTCCTTGGAAGGTATCGCCTGCATCTGCACATGAAAATGCGTTTCTCCAAACGGTAATTTTAGCAATTCCACATTCGTCAAACGAAGCACTATCAGCATCTGTTCCAGTGAATGTAATTGAACCAGAACCACCAACATATACTTTTGAAAGCCATTTTGGATTAGCAATTGGTTTCGTAATATCTTTAACATGGACATACGCATGCACGGTATCCACATTGTTTGTAGAATCTGTAACGGTAAAAATCACTTTTTTGAATCCCGTATCTGCACATGAAAAATTAGTCTTATCGATAGCTAGAGATTTGATAGCACAATTATCGGTGCTCGAAGAATCTAATGTAGAAGCGGTAATTGTAGCAAGGCCTAAGTTATTTAGCTCTAGGTTATAATTTTTCTTGACTTTAGCCACTGGTGGAACGTTGTCGGTATTTTGAACCGTAAAAGTATTGGTATCTGTACAACCTGCATTGTCTTTAACAACAACAGTGTAGGAACCATTCCAAAGATTTGAATACGTTGTTGTCGAGTTAAAGGTTCCTGAATTTCCAAAATCGTACTGGAATCCAGTGTTTCCACCAATACTAGATACTTTTATAATTGAATAACCATTACAAATTGAATTTGTAATTAGACCTCCGAGTTGTAATAATGCTGGAGACGTGACGTTAACATTATCAGAGTACAATACATTTCCTACATCAATAATTTGAACTTCAAAAGTCCCTTCTTTTAAACCTGTAAAATCAAAATTCGTCAAACTAGTTACATCTGCTTTCTCAATTGTATCACCCAAACTATTAATAATTTGAATTGAGTCGATACCCGTATAAGACCAAGTTGCTGAAACAATTCCGTTAGAATCCCCCTTGCAACTTATAGCTTGACTTGTCAAACTTAATTGTCCTGAAACGGTTGAAAACAAAAAAAGCGTTAAAAAGCTCAAAATTGTGGCTCTTAACGCTTTTTTTGTTAGTGGTTTTTTGACCCATTCTAAGATCGAAAATCTTAAATTTCGTGTATTTATTGTATTCATTTTCGTTTTGATATATTTTTTTAAAGTCCCAATTCCGAACTAGTTTGTTTCAGAAATGATATAAAGCAATTTAGTAAGGTTGCAATTTTTTTCGTGCCAAAGTTGCGCCAAGTTTTTTAAAAGTTCCACTTCATCATTTTAGTTGTAGCTATAATAGGACAGATTAATTCTGTGTTTCCCCTAAAATAGATACTCCTTTAGATCAAATTTCTTTATTAAATTTTGTAATTACCCTCGGTTCAAAAATCATTCCAAATCGTTCAAATCAAATTATTCAACAACTTAAAGACGTGTTTTTTTACACTTCTGTTGCACTTTAGAACGATTTAACCTACCGGATTACACAAAAAATTCCTATTGAAACCAAGATCAATGATATCCAGTTAACCATATCGTTTGACCAATACCTCCATGTATATCCCGATTCTTCATCGTCGGCAAACAAATCATTATTTATTCGTTTCTTCCTTTGAAATAAACTGCCTAAAATTGAATCTAATAAGGTACCTACTAAACCGCTAATCGATATTATAAAAAACCAATTCCATTCCTGTGAACTGGCTCGAATATTCAACGAATTCCCATCCCTAGAAATTAAAAAAAGAAACCCGATAATTACCGACCCCAAACATCCAAATAACGTTCCAGCCCAAGTAATTCCACCAGAAGCACCAGACGACAACCTTCTAAATCCCATTATATCTATTGGATTCTTGCCAAATCTCATTCCCAATTCACTCGACCATGTATCTGCTAATGCAGCCGACATTACTGACCAATAAACCAATAACCAAATCCCTTTATCTGCTGAAATTGGTTTATTAAAGCGATTGAATAGTTCCAATTTTGAGAAGAAATTACTATTCATACACACCAGAAAAACGCCAATCAATAGTGGAATTCCACCATTTGCTAACACTTGAATAGCATCACGAGGTTTACCGTGTTTTTTATCCGTTGAAAAGATAGAACTTGTTTCACCCGTTTGATAATTAGCGAAATTGTAATTCTGTTTTTTAGTTAATTTTCCAGCTAAAGAACCGAGTACAAAGAAAGACAAAATAGGCAAGAAAGGCAGTTCAGAAACCCATAAAATAAAGGCAAGAATAAGGGCCATCACGATTCCCGACTCATTCAACCACTTTGCCTTGTAAATAAGAATAATCAAAGATGTAATTATCAAAATTATTCCCAAAAATGAAAGTCCAGATAGTTCATTTGTTTTTATCCAAATTGGAAGAATTGGAAAACATAGAAAATAAAACATCCCCAAAATGGGTACCGTTAAATTATCGATACCATTATTCGAATAATACTCTACAGTTGATAATAACAATGCACCGAAAAATGAAAAAATCAACATATTTCTTTCATCCATATGGAATGCATTTAGCGCTTTATAATATGGGGCGTAAAGAATGCTAAGGCAGAGAATTATAAACGTAATGCAATAAAATACAATTGAACCTGCTCGCGTCTTTTTAATGGGATTAATTTTATAACCAACCAAAGCAGCAAATCCATCTGCAATAGCTAATATAAAAAACACGGTTGCTGTAAAGTACAATCCAGCTCCTATGTTCTTCTCGGGTGAAAAAAATCGAACTGCATAGAGTATAATAAAAAAGGAAGTAGGAAACCAAGCAATTCCCCAGCTTTTTCGTCCGTTAATTTTAAAAAATCCCCAAAAAACAGCAATCCACAATAGTAGGTTAATTACTAAGATCAAAAGTAAAAAATCATCAAGAAGTTGCAAACCTTCAAATGCTTGATTTTCAGAAATTAAATCATTTACAATAACACTCAAAATAAATGCAACAAATGCTGTAATTCCTACCGAAAATATGTGTAACCATTTGCGTATTAAAAACTTTCGCTCAGGAAAAATATAGGTCAAACCGATGGAAATACCCGTAATTATTGCAACAAATGCAATAAATATCCCAAAATCAGATAGAATACGGTTTAAAAACATAGATCGAATACAAACAAATGTACTCTATATTCGTTCATTTGTATCCAAACAAATTGAAGACACTCTGGAAATTCTCCCGACCCCACACTATAATTGGCTCTTTTTTGAGTGTAACGGTGTTATTTATTTTGTCAAAAAACAGTTCCATAATTACTTATGAATTGGTACTTTTATCAGCATTATTTTGCAACTTGTACATCACAGGAATCAATCAAATTTGCGATGTAGAAATTGATCGGATTAACAAGCCCAATTTGCCCATCGCTTCTGGAAAATGGACCGTAGAGTGGGCAAAAAAAGTGGTTTACAGTAGTTTGATTTTTTGTTTTTTGACTAGCTTTGTTTTAATCTTTTTCTGGGGATATTCAGGAGTAAAATACACAGTATTACTAGGGATAATTGCGCTTTTAGGCACCACTTATTCCGTACCACCTATTCGATTCAAACGCTTTCATATTTGGGCAGCTATGGCAATTGCCTTGGTTCGCGGACCTTTGGTTAACTTAGGAATTGGATGGTTTTTAATATCTACTAACCAAAACGCTGTCTTTTATGAGGAATTCTACCATTGGCTACTTCCGTTAACCGTTTTCATAACCCTATTTAGCATTGGAATTGCCTGGTTCAAAGATTTACCCGACACTTTGGGAGATGAAGCCTTTGGAATTAACACATTAGCCGTTAAACAGTCTAAAAAAACTGCCTTTTTAATGGGTTTCTTTTTGGTTTTCGGGGGATTTCTATTCGTGCTGATGTATTTTTGGTGGAACATATCGATACCATTTGAGAGTAATTTCAAGTTATTTAGCTCCAATATAAAATCATTCTTCCTTACCCAATTGGTAGGATTATTGGTATTTTTAATTGCATCATTTCGAGTTAAAATCGATTCAAACCACTCACTAAAAGTGTTTTACAAAATTTATTGGGTATTGTTTTTTATTATGTACCTGAGCTATTTATTCTTGCTCAATTAAACTTATTTCGATTGAGTTTTCAACAATTTTAAGGGTTTTTGACCCAAGTGTTCTACCTTTGCCTAATTTTTGGATTATGCCAAAGGATATAAGTATTAAACACGTTCTAATTATCGGAAGCGGTCCGATTGTAATTGGTCAAGCTTGTGAATTTGACTATTCTGGCTCTCAAGCAGCAAGAAGTTTACGCGAAGAAGGAATTAAAGTTTCTCTCATCAACAGCAATCCGGCCACCATTATGACGGATAAAATCAATGCCGATCACGTGTACTTACTTCCTCTTAATGCCCAAAGTATTGAACAAATTCTTCAAGAACAAGATATTGATGCTGTACTTCCTACTATGGGTGGTCAAACCGCTTTGAACTTAGCAAAAGAAGTAGAAGAATTAGGCATTTGGGAAAAATACAATTGTCGTATCATTGGTGTAAACATCGAGGCCATCGACAAAATGGAAGATCGAGAGAAATTCCGACAATTAATGGTAGAATTAGGTGTGGGAGTAGCTCCATCTCAAGTAGCAAACAGTTACTTAGAAGGCAAAGAAATCGCACAACGAATTGGTTTTCCTTTGGTTATTCGACCCAGCTATACATTAGGTGGATCGGGTGGTTCTTTTGTTCACAAAAAAGAAGATTTCGACAAAGCTTTGATCCGTGGTTTAGAAGCCAGTCCGGTTCATGAAGTTTTAGTTGAAAAAGCTGTTTTGGGTTGGAAGGAATATGAATTGGAACTGTTGCGCGATGGAAAAGACGATATCGCCGTGATTTGTACTATTGAGAATTTTGACCCAATGGGAATCCATACGGGCGATAGTATAACTGTTGCGCCCGCAATGACTTTAAGCGATACAACGTTCCAAAGAATGCGCGACATGGCATTCAAAATGATGCGTTCTATGGGTGTATTTGCCGGGGGTTGTAATGTTCAGTTTTCTGTGAATCCCGATAATGAAGATATCATTGCAATCGAAATCAATCCTCGTGTTAGTCGTAGTTCCGCTTTAGCATCTAAAGCAACGGGTTACCCTATTGCGAAGATTGCTGCTAAACTGGCTATCGGATATTATTTAGACGAACTTAAAAATCCAGTTACTAAAACTACCAGCGCATTCTTTGAGCCTGCAATTGACTACGTTATTGTAAAAGTTCCTCGTTGGAACTTCGACAAATTCCCTGGATCCGACAAAACCTTAGGACTTCAAATGAAGAGTGTAGGGGAAGTTATGGCTATAGGTCGCAGCTTTCAAGAAGCGCTTCAAAAAGCATGTCAAAGTTTGGAAATTGGACGTCACGGAATCGGTGCAGATGGGAAAGGAAGTCGCAACTTAGAGGAGTTAATCGAAGGTTTAGAACATGCCTCTTGGAACCGATTATTTCAAATTCATGACGCAATTGCACTGGGTGTACCAATTACTTCAATACAAAAAATTACACGTATAGACCGTTGGTTCTTAGAACAAATCAACGATTTGGTAAAAGTGGAAATTGAAATCCGTCGATACAACGTTGATAATATTCCGGAAATATTGTTAAAATCCTCGAAAGAAAAAGGATTTTCTGATGAACAAATTGCTTGGTTAATGGGTGGAAACACCACCGCTGAAGAAGTTTATAACAAGAGAAAGCAATGCGGTATTACCCGAACATATAAAATGGTGGATACGTGTAGTGCTGAGTTCCCCAGTCCTACCAACTATTACTATTCAACATTTGAGCAAGAGAGCGAATCCCAAATATCAGATAAAAAGAAAATTATCGTTTTGGGAAGTGGACCCAACCGCATTGGACAAGGTATTGAATTCGATTACAGCTGTGTTCACGGTATTTTGGCCGCTCGTGAATCAGGTTTTGAAGCTATAATGGTAAACTGTAACCCCGAAACAGTTAGCACCGATTTCGACATGGCCGATAAACTATATTTTGAACCGGTTTACTGGGAACATTTGATTGAACTCATTGAGTATGAAAAACCAGAAGGAGTTGTAGTTCAATTGGGAGGTCAAACGGCATTGAAATTGGCTGAAAAGCTGCATGAAAAAGGAATTAAAATCATTGGAACTACCTATAACGACATGGACATTGCAGAAGACCGTGGTCGTTTTAGCGATTTATTAGCTGAATTAGAAATACCATATCCTAAATACGGTGTAGCATTAAATGCCGATGAGGCCATTACCATCGCCAATCAAGTTGGATACCCCGTTTTAGTTCGTCCTAGTTACGTTCTTGGTGGACAAGGAATGGTTATTGTTATCAATGATGAAGATTTGGAAACAGCTGTTGTCAAATTATTAGGCGACTTACCTGGAAACAGAGTATTGATTGATCATTTCTTGGATCGTGCAGAAGAAGCGGAATCCGACTGCATTTGCGATGGTGACGATGTACACGTAATTGGCATCATGGAACACATCGAACCTGCCGGAATTCATAGTGGAGATTCATCTGCAGTATTGCCACCTTTCAATTTAAGTCCGCTTGTTATTGGTCAAATTGAAGAATACACTTCAAAAATTGCCAGAGCATTAAACGTTAAAGGTTTACTTAATATACAATTTGCTATTAAGGAAGAAAAAGTTTACGTGATTGAAGCCAATCCACGAGCATCGAGAACGGTTCCTTTTATTTGTAAAGCCTACGACATTCCCTACGTAAATATTGCTATGAAGGTGATGTTAGGCGTTAATAAATTAAAAGATTTTAAGTTCAAAGAACGTCCAAGCGGATGGGCCATAAAACAACCTGTTTTTAGCTTTGATAAATTTCCAAATGTAAATCGCGAATTGGGTCCAGAAATGAAATCTACAGGTGAAGCAATTGTCTTCATCAAAGACTTAAAAGAACCTGCCTTCCGTGATCTTTACAAGATGAAAAGCATGTATTTAAGTCGTTAATCGGCTAAATATTCTGATTTATCGTTTGTTTTTGGGGGATATTAAACTTTACGAAGTTAATCGTGTCCAAACACAAACAAACTACGTTATGAGAACATTATTTTTTACGTTGAGTTTAATGATTGCTGGAATGGCAACCGCTCAACATGGACACGGTGAAAGGAAGAAATTGAGTCCTCAAGAAAAGGCAGAAAAAATGACTGTTAAAATGAAAAAAGAACTCAATTTATCTCCTGAACAGGAATCCAAAGTTCGTCAAGCAAACTTGGAATTTGTAACGAAAAATCAAGAGTTGAAAGATCAAAGTCGAGATGCAAAACTGCAAAATAGATCTCAACATCAAGAAACACTAAAATCAATTCTAACACCAGAGCAACAAACTAAAGCTCAAGAATTGATGGATGAACGAAAAGAAAAAGCACAAGCTCGTCGTCAGAAACGAGGAAAATAACTCAATTAAGATTCATTTTGAGGGCCAGCAGCATTGTTTGGCCCTTTTTGTTGATCGCGATTTGGATTATTTCCTTTCCGATTTTTGTCGAATCTGCGATTATTATTCCTGCGATTATTGGATGCATTATTGCGGGATTCAGAACCTGAATTCGGTGAATTAACTTCCCCAGCACCCGAAGCCTTTGAAGTATCGTTTGATTCACCTGTTTTCAAATCCTTATTACGGGGTTCAAACGAGCGTGGGCGTTGATTACTTCGATCATTATTTCGATCTGAGGAACCTTCACGTCGTTCCGAACTTCGGGATGATTGTTCACCGTTGCGTTGATTTCTTTCTGTACGATCCGCAGGACCACGTTCATTGCGTTCGCCACCGTTCTCAGGTCGATTATTGCGATCAGCAGAACCACGATCATTTCTAGGATTCCGGTTGCGATTTTGAGAAGAACCCGAATGACCGCCACGATTTTTCCCGGCGGAAGTATCTTGACCGCGATTCTGTGAATTGCGATTGTTTCCACGAGAATTACCACGACCTAAATCTTTGAATTCATCTTCTTTGAGCAATTCCGAATTGTCAATAAAGTCGTTATTCTGATCGTTTACTACTTTCTCTAGAATGGCATTAGCAGGTGCCAAATCGGTTAAATTAGCCACTTGTTTGCCTTCTTTATTTTGTTCCATGAGTTCATTAACCTTATCTACAGGCAGAGGAACCCAGGTTTGGCTATCGTCGTATGAGAACCAAATTAATTTTTTCAAGATATCGGTTTTGCGAGCAAAAGCCATTCCACCAACGGTATCCAATTTTACAATTTTGGCTTTGGGGAAGGCTTCAACAGCTTCCATATACATATCCAATTCAAAATTCAAGCAACACTTTAATCGACCACATTGACCAGCTAATTTTTCCATGTTGATGGACAGATTTTGAACTCTTGCTGCACCTGTATTGACTTGTTTGTAATCGGTTAACCAAGTTGAACAACATAATTCTCTACCGCATACACCGATCCCTCCTAAACGAGAGGCTTCTTCGCGGTAGCTAATATGTCGCATTTCAATTTTCACTCTAAATTCTTCAGCGTACTTTTTGATTAATTCTCTGAAATCTACTCGTGATTCAGCAGTATAGAAGAAAATTACTTTTCTGCCATCTCCTTGAAGTTCAATATCTGAAATTTTCATGGCTAGATTCAAGCCAAAAGCAATGGTTCTAGCGCGTTCTAGCAGATCATCTTCGCGTTCTTTGCATTGATGATATTTTTCCATATCACGTTCGGTAGCCACTCTTTGAATAGAGGGAAGTTCATCTGAATCTTCACGAACACGGTATTTTTTCAGCTGTAAACGAACTATTTCTCCCGTAGCGGAAACCGTTCCAATATCGAAACCAATGCTGCTATCAACAACTACATAATCACCCGTAAAAAGATCTAATCCTTGGGTGTTTCTAAAAAATTCTTTGCGACTTCCTTTAAAACGCACTTCAACAATATCGAAAGGTTTGAACCCTTCGGGCAGTTCCATATCTTTGAACCAATCGTATACATTCAGCGCGTTGCAGCCGCCTGTTCCACAGTTTCCATTGCTTTTACACCCTGAAGGTGAGCAACTTCCACCGGATTTTGTTCCACATGATGAACAAGCCATAACTCAACGATTTTATAAAATTAGATTATTTTTAAATTGTACTCTAAAGCGACAAAGTTAACACATTGCACACGGGTTCGAAACAATTACTTCCGTTTTTCCGTAAAGACCCACAATTTTTGACCTAAAAAGTTCATTACCATGCCCACGGCAGTAGCTCCTAACACAGCGATTAGCTTATCGAATTTTACAGGAACTGACATGAAAATCAAATTTTTCATTTCCAAACCGCGATTGGGCAAATGAGCAATGGATTCGGCGGTAACTTGTCCATGAGCATCCCAAAGATTGAACGTAAACTCAAAATCTGGAATCCACATCAAGAGCAGTTCATTGCTCGTTACATTGGTTAAACCGCTTAACAAATATAAAAGTAAATACTTTGCCAAGCGTTTCTTACTTCTATCACTCTGCTTCCATGTCCACCGTTTATTCATTTGATAATTAACCAACGTTGCAACAACAATAGCTAAACTTTTTGCTATAAAAGTTGGAAAGAACTGGCTGGAAGAATAGTAGACAAAAAAATCCACCATAAACGACAATCCTCCAACAATGGCAAATTTCGTTAATGCGATGTATGTTTTACTTGAGATCAAAATTGAAATAATGTTTTCCCGTCAAATTTAATACTCATCCCCAACTTTAAAGAAAAATTCTTTTTATCATGACCGCATGGAACACCATAAATAATCGGAAATGTGTAATTTTTTAAAACATCATGGATAATTTCAGAAATATTCCAACCAAATGGAATTTCGTGATCTTTCATATCTGTCATATCTCCAACAATTAAACCCACAATTCCTTCAAACAAACCAGAAATTTCGAGCGCCCTAAGCATACGATCTATATGATAGAGATATTCATCAATATCCTCTATAAAAAGTACCTTTCCTTTCAAACTAGGCAATTTTCCTGCAGCGGCTAAAGTGTAAATCATGGATAAATTCCCTCCCCAGAGCGTTGCTTCAAACGGGTTTAAATTTGTATTGTTCAAGGAAGTTAAAGAATCAGATTTCACCGTATCTTGATTTGCAATAACCGTATTCGTATGGAAAGCAGAGTCCGTTTCTATAATTGCTGTAAGTGGTTTATTAATAGCCAAATCATGCCCAACTGGAATTTGCTGTATCTGTCCAGTTAATGCGTGTTCTAAACTCCTGTTATTATCAATTAAAAATTGATTCTGCTGAGCAAACTGCATCGCCATGGGGCCATGAATACTGGCTAGTCCTTGTTGATTTAATACGGAATGTATAACGGTAAGGTCAGAAAAACCCACCCACCATTTGGGATTTTTTACAAAATCCAATTTTTGAAGATCATGAAACAATCGAAGAGTTCCATATCCCCCACGTGCTGAAAAAACAGCTTTAACTTCATGGTTTTCAAGAGCCCAAATTATGTCTGCTAAACGTTCATTTTCTGTTCCACCAAACTGATTATATCTTTTTCCTAAATTCGGAGCTAATACCAATTCCCAATTATTTTTTTTTACCCAATTTTCAAATGGCTCTAACTTTTCTAAATCCATGAAACGAGCAGGTGAAATAAGAGCAATTTTATCTCCAGGTTTTAGATATTGAGGAATTTGCATACACTAATTCAAATCAATTCAAACTTTAGCACTTTTAATCGTATCAGCAAAAAGTTGATATATCCAATTATTTTGAAACTGGTATTAAAAGATTCACTTGAGAAACCGTGGTTGTCATTTCAAAGTTTCTTCCATCTGAAGGATATTCATAAATGGGCATTTTAATGGTATAACCCGCTTTGGTGAGATTCTCAGAAACTCTATTCCAAAGTGGAATTGTGGCACCTATTTCAGCATTGGTTGTAGCTTTATGAAAGCGACCTGCAGGCAGTGTCAAATATTCCCAATTCGTGGATTTCACTTTTTTATTTACCGGAATACCAACGAATATTCTTTGTTTCTTCTCTGGGGATGGAATTTCTGAATAAATGGTCAAAATAGAACCTTCAATGATCAATTGGTTGTTTTCAATAAATTCATTCAATGCATTTGCAGTACCTATAAAAAGAGTTCTTACGGATTCTGGTGTTGCTTCATAGTATTTACCTACAACCGAAAGTTCTTTCTTATCTACTTCCTTCATTACAAAATCGGTAGATGCTTCCACATGACCTTTTACTTCAGCCGGAGCTGTATCTAACAATGGTTGCTCACTTTCAACAGTTGTTGTTGTATTATTCTTACAAGCAATTGAAATCGCTATGATTGTCCCCAAAAAATAAAAACCCGCTTTTCTCATGATAAATTTTCGCTAATTTACGTTCAAACGGCTAATTTAGAGTATTTTTGTGCTGTGAAATTCTTAGCTGAAATTGAAATTTTACCGAAAAAAGGTTTATTAGATCCTCAAGGTAAAGCCGTTACCCACAGTATGCCTTCCATTGGTTTAAACAATGTAAATGAGGTTTGTGTAGGTCGATTTATCACTATGGAAATTGAAGCTGCTAGCGAAGCAGAAGCCCATGAAACAGCAGATAAAGCAAGTAAAAAATTACTTGCTAATTTAATCATGGAGCAATACAAAATTCGAATAACCGCACTTTAATATTGCACGTTTTTACTTCCCAATCAATGCAAATAAGTGCATGTAAAAACGAATAAACACACCTATGATATTATATAACGTTACCTGCAACGTAGAAAAACCTATGGCCGATGAATGGTTGGATTGGATGAAAAACATTCACATTCCAGAAGTTATGGCCACTGGATGCTTTGTGGAATATAAAATTCTTCGTTTGCTCAATCAAGATTCCGACGACCAAGGTGTTAATTATGCCATTCAATACACCTGTGATTCTGAAGCAGTATTAGAACGCTATCGTGCAGAATTTGGACCCGGACTTATGGCCAAAACATGGGAACGATATGGTGAAAGCGTAATTGCCTATCGCTCAGTTTTAGAAATTGTTGGTTAATATGTCCCTAAGGACAATCCATATTGAGCAATTAATTTCGCAGCTTCACCATTATACAATAATTGATGCCCGCAGTGAACGCGAGTTCGAAAAAGGTCATTTTCCATTTGCTGTTAATGTGCCTTTATTAGATAATATTGAGCGACAAAAAATAGGCACTACTTATAAGAATCGAGGTCGAGAAGATGCTGTTCATCAAGGCCTTGAACTGGTTGGACCGAAAATGCATAAACTTTACGAGCGTTACCTCGAATTATCTAACATAAATCAAAAACCATTATTGTTTTATTGTTGGAGAGGTGGATTGCGCAGTGGAATTTCTTCAACATTAATGCAATGGAGTGGTAGGCCCGTGTTTCGTCTTGAAGGGGGTTACAAGGCTTACCGAAAATGGATTCAAAGCCAATTTGAACGACCCTTTCAATTTATTTCTATTTCGGGGAATACCGGATCTGGCAAAACGGAAATTTTACACCGTTTGAAACAAAACGGATTGCAGATTTTAGATTTGGAAGGATTAGCAAATCATAAAGGTAGTGCTTTTGGGTCATTGGGACAACTTCCCCAACCTAGCACCGAGGAATTTGAAAATAAAATGGGATGGGTGTTATCTGAAATGAGTGAAAAGAATCCTGTATATGTAGAAAGTGAAAGTAGAACCATCGGCAATTGTTTTGTACCTCAGGAGATTTGGGATAAAATGGAATCCGCTTCTGTTTTAAAGATTCAAGTTTCGTTAGATCAGCGTATTCAACGACTAATTCAGGAGTATGCTCATTTTGATATAGAACTATTAAAATCTCGCACCGAAATTCTGCGAAAGAAACTGGGTGGGCAACATGCCAATGAAGCTATAATAGCGTTAGATCAACATAATTTTAAGCGTTGGATTGAAATTGTGTTGGTGTATTACGATAAAACCTACTCTCATTCACAAGAAAAACCAAACAAAAGAAAATTTGGCGTGTTCACCTTTGATTGGAATGATAAGGAACATTCATTGATGAAATTTTTGCAATTTCTTCAGAATAATATTTACCCAAATTAATTATCGAACTATGGAATTAAAAAATAAAATCGCAATTGTTACCGGTGCAAATAAAGGTATTGGTTTTGAATGTGTTCAACAATTACTTGCCGATGGTGCTATTGTTTATGGAATTTGCAGAAGTGGTTGTACCACCAAGCATGAAAACTACACCTGTTTACATGCAGATGTACAAATTTTTGAAGATTTAGAAAACGCTTTTCAACAGGTATTAGAAAAACATGGTCAAGTGGATATCTTAATCAACAATGCTGGTTTAGGATATTTTGGTTTTTGCGAGGATCTACCTTTAGAACAATGGCATTCTATGATGAATACCAATATTACTGGATTGTTTTATGCAACTAAATTGGCTTTACCATCCATGAAAAAATCGGGCGAAGCTCATATAATAAATATCGCATCTATAGCAGGATTAGAAGGGTATCCTCAAGTAAGTGGATACTGTGCCACTAAATTTGCTGTGAGAGGTTTCAGTGATGCTTTATACAAAGAAGTTCGCGACTTTGGAGTAAAAGTAACTTGTGTTTATCCTGGCTCTGTAAAAACCGATTTTTTCCGACATTCTGAAAACATAAAGGCTCACGACAACATGCTCATGCCAACGGATGTTGCATCTCAAATTTTGTATACTTTGAAGTCTCCAAAGAATTTTCATCATGTAAATCTTGAAATTAGACCTTTAAAACCAAGAGGTTAAAGAATTTCATTGTATTTTTGCAAAACACAATTACTAAATAGTTTTAAAAACATGAAAGTAGCCATTAACGGATTTGGTCGTATCGGGCGCCATGCATTCAAATTCTTGTTGCAAAAACCCGGTGTTGAAGTAGTTGCTATCAATGACTTGACAGACAACGCAACACTTGCACACTTATTAAAGTACGATTCAGTTCACGGTAAGTTCAACGGAACCGTAACTTCTGACGACAACAATTTGTATGTAAACGGTAAAGCCATTCGTGCTTTAGCTGAAAGAGATCCTAAGCAATTGCCTTGGGGTGAAATGGGTGTTGACGTGGTATTGGAAAGTACAGGTATCTTCACATCAGACGAAAAAGCATCTATGCACATCACTGCTGGTGCGAAAAAAGTAGTTATTTCTGCTCCTGCAACTGGTGATATTAAAACGGTTGTTTTAGGTGTAAATGATTCTATTTTAGATGGATCTGAAACCATTTTAAGTAATGCTTCTTGTACTACCAACTGTTTAGCTCCAATGGTAAAAGTATTGGATGATTTGTTTGGGGTTGAAGAAGGATTCATGACCACCATTCACGCTTACACTGCTGACCAAAACTTGCAAGACGCTCCTCACAAAGATTTGCGTCGTGCTCGCGCTGCAGCTTACAGCATTGTTCCAACCTCTACAGGGGCTGCTAAAGCAGTTGGATTGGTATTACCTCATTTGAAAGGTAAATTAAACGGAAACGCGATGCGAGTTCCTATTCCAGATGGTTCCGTTACAGATTTCACTGTAAACTTAAAGAAACCTGCAACTGTTGAAGAAATCAACGCTGCAATGAAAGCTGCTTCTGAAGGTGCTATGAAAGGCATTTTAGAATATTGCACAGATCCTATCGTGAGTATCGACATCGTTGGAAATACTCACAGCTGTATTTTTGATGCTGACTTAACGCAAGTAATTGGAAATACTGCAAAAGTTGTGGGATGGTACGATAACGAAACTGGATACAGTTCACGTGTTGCTGATTTGATTGCTAAAATTGGTTAATTCCAGGATTAAAAACCATTAAATATGAAGAAGGGCAGCTAAATAGCTGCCCTTTTTATTTACTGGTTCATCTATTTAATTACAACATTATCCTCAAAACACAATGTCTCAACCAAATAAGACCACATACTGTGCTCAAGTTGTTGCAACGTAGATGTTTGATTCATTCTAGCTTGCTTTGAAACATTTTCAATTCGTATCTACCCACATCTAACTTCCGTTTATTTCATTGAAACCGACATTTTACCTTTAAGCTGAGCTCTTACGAAGAGTTCTTTCTGCAAAATTTGAATATCTGTTACTTTCAATGTGTTCAAATTACCTTTTAATGCTATACCATTGCTCAATTGTTGATTCAACGATGCATTCATTGCTTTCTTTGCATCGTTAATTTGTGGAGTCAAATCCATGGTCATCGCATCTTGCATTTTTTTGCGGATCGTTTCATTAAGAAGCCATTTTGCTGACTTCAAAAGAATATTTTTGGTTGATAAATCAAATTGCAAATCCTCAACATGAACCACATTCTTTTCAGAGTCAAATACGGGCTTACCTGTTAGGAATATTACTCCTTTTTTACTTCCGGAGAATTTTACTTCAACACCCAATCGTTCTTGAGCCGCGAATAACTTAAGATCATCCACAAAAATAAAGTTCTTACCTGCTTCAAACTTCTGTCCTTTTACCATGGACATTACTTGCTTTGAAAGCGAATCAAAGTCCATTTTCAAATCGGTTACCACTTCAAAACCACCGGATGGCTTATACGTACTTAGATTGGGCATTGGTTTTACTACCGACCCCCAACTCGTAGACTTAATTGCAGGTGTAGCTTTAATTCCGACATTGAATTTAAGTATGTTCTTATCAAAATTCAAATCGCTAATGGCCAATTCCTTGGGTTGCAATGAAAGGTAACCCACTTGATCTATATAAATTTCTTTTTGAAGCTCATCAAAAGCGGGTTTGATGTATGGTTTTAAATCTAATTTCCCAATTTCTTGATCTACAGACTTCATTGCATCTTTAATAAACGGTTGTGCCTGCTTGAGTAATAAATCGGTAACATCATATCCAAAAATAACCTTAACAGGATCTAGAGGTTTAATTTCTTTGATTTCAGTTTGACTTTGAATTCTGTAGTCATTTTTGATTTTTAAATTGCTCTGTATTTCAACTTTCACACGTTTCATGGGTTCGGAGTAGCCGATGTCGAAACCAGGAGCAGGAACCGCACAAGAACCGCCAATACACGCTGCACAATATTCTCCTTTCGCCGCATACTTCAAGTCCAAGCCCAAACCAATTTTTCCAAGTCCTAATCCTTGATATCTAAAGGGAGCTCGATCTAACTTGTATTCATATCTCAATCCCTCACATGGCTTATCGGATCCTTTGAAGGATTTGTCGACTTTGGAATCAGCCATGTTGATGAAAGGAACCATGTTTACTTCAATTGGAATATCTAAATTTGAAGTAACTACAGGCAATTCTTTAATTGCCAATGTCTGGTTCATGTTAGAAGGTGGTTCAGGTTTAATGCTTCCGCAGGAAGCCAAAATAATGCCCGCCCCTAAGGCAAAAATTACATTTGTTTTCATATTTGAATTAGTTAGATTCCAACAAAACCGGTATCGTTGTATAACCGATTTCAGAAATCAACTTCAAATATACAACACCCGAATTTTCCATTCCATGAATTTTAATCTTCCACTCCTTAGTTAATCCATTATTTCCAGAATTCAAGTTGTTATTGAAATTTGATATTGTGTTTAACTGTTCACTCCATCCCCCAAAAACCTGTTCCCCGTTTACAGAAAAATCAACGGACCTTCCCAAAACATCGGAAACTGTCATCGAAGTCAATGGAACTTGCGTTTTAATGATAAACGTTTGATTCGAAGTTGGATTGGGATAAAGTTGATATGGTAATTCATTCTTAGAATTTACTGAATTCACACTTACTTCAAATGTTCCATTTAAAGTATCATTGGTGGGCCAAAAGTCGGAATTATTTATGGCATAAATTTCAAAACGATATGAACCTTGCTGAATTGGAGTAAAATCCTCCATGGCAAACACAGTAGCATCCTGTTGAGGGAATAACTCATTTAACAAAATCTGAGATTGGTAAACGGGTGTAGAATTACCGAGAATCCAAATTCGTAGATTCATTGAAATGTTTCGCACCGCAGAATCTTGACCAGTATTCATCAGCAATACTCTAGGTCGCATAGGAAAGTTGGATTTGTATTGTCCATTTAACGTAGGCGAATCCAGTTGAATCAACCTTAAATCGGACATTCTTCGAACGTAAAATACCTTGGACATTGAATCATTGAAAATATTTTGATCATCGAGAGAACTTGTGTAAGAAACAATACGATACAAGGATGTATCCAAGCTTCCCAATGAAGGAACAAAGGTGATGATTTTTTGCTCTGTTGAATTCAGATCCACTGTAATAATGGATTCGAAAACCGATTGATTCTTTTTAAAGATTTTTGCAACAACTTGTAAGTTATTCATGTTCGCAACACCTTGATTCTGAACCACCAATTTCAATGTGTCAAGAAGTGATGGCTGATATTTAATTTCACTATCCTTAATGTCTAGAATTTCTGAAACCAATGCATCCTTACCCACCAAAACCCAAACTTTCTTAGTAAAAGTATCGTTGGTTCTAATCACATCATTGGGGTGTTTTACATAAGCAACTAATTCATATTCCCCAGTGAAAAGGGGTTTAAACTTTTTCAAAAATGCATAAGATTTATACGATGAAGTATCGGCGGTAATGGTAATATCTTCAGTATGCCAAATGGTTCCCTTTCTTGAAATTTCACAACGCACATCTACCTTGTTCTGAGTTTTTTCAAATCCTCGGTTTCCCACATTAAAATTAAATGAATAACCGGATCCTGTATTGGTTAAGGTATCCGATAAATCCACTTTATCTAAGTAAAAATCAACTGGATATCCCACAAAAAACTCACCCACTAAACTATCATTTTCTGGATAAATATCATGAGAAACATTCGATCCTAACCAAACTGTATATTTTCCTTTTGTATTGGTTTTCAAAGTTCTTGGCATGGTAGTTATGATTTGAGAATTGCCATCAATATCTCTGGAAGTACTATCTTCATAAATCTTATTTCCATTAGGGCCAAAAACTTTCATAACTACACGAGGTTTTCCTAATTGCAATACGCCATCATTAGCAATTTGTGCTCTAAATGTGTGAGTTGTTCCTTGAACATACGACTGGTTAAGACCGGGTGATAGAATAGAATCAGCAACAAAATCCGTCTGTTTATAAACAATTATATATCGAACCTGTGTGTCGTTGGAGGTATTTCGATCTCCAGACATCTTGGTAAATAAAAGCACCTTAAGTTTGCCTGTGTCAACACACTGATAGGTAGGGAAAACCAACAATTTTGTTTGAAAACGAGGTAAACTTTGATTGATCTTAGCCGAATAAAGTACTTTATTGTTTTTAACTATTTGGCAATATGCGTCAAAAGCAGGAGTATTATCGTAACCCAAGTTTATAATTTCAATCAAAGGTTGCAGCGTATCAACTTTATAAATATATAAACTATTCGGAGTTGGAGAATAAACTGTTTTTACTTGAACATCTTTGACTACTCCGACATAAAACAACGAACTAAAAGTATCATTATCATTGATTTTATCTGAAAGATGTTTCACGTAAAACAATAACCTATGCTCACCAAATTCTTTGGGTACAAATTCTTTGGGCATGGTGTATTGTCGAGATAAACCCGTAGATAGGGTGTCCTTAATGGTTTTTTTGTAGTGAAGTACATTTAATCCACGGATTTCGCAGGTAATTTCAACGCTATCGGGGGAAGTTAAAGCACCAACATTTTTAACAATTACAACCGGAGCAATGGTATCTTTGTTCAATATATCGAACGTATCTTTAGGAAGTTGAGCCAATACAGCTCTGTAATCGTAATCCGCTTGTAAACGCGGTTCTATAATGAATTTATAGGGCGCATTAGGATGAAAATCTACCCAATTAGTATCACCCAGTGGAGAAGCATAAAAAAATGTTTGAGGGCGAACTGGCTGTTCCATTTGATATCCAAAAGCAACATTATTTAAATCCAACTGACGCACACCCACAAAAAAAGAACCTTCCACCTTTACCGGTGACTTTAAATCGAGAATATAAGTTCCCGATATCGATTTAAGTGAATCACTTTGATATATCAATTTACCTGGGCGTGCTTTTATGCTATCATAGGCCCAAATCCCTACACGAAACAAACGACCTGTAGCACCGAAGGCAACTGAAATTTGATTGATGTATTTGGATTTATTACTTTGAAATCGAGCTACAAAATCACCTTGAGCACCATTGAAACCAATTCCACCAGGTGCCGGAGTTAATGTAACATCTCTGTAACTATACATGTTTTCATTTCCCAATCGATACGATACAGCAACATTATTGGAGATCACTTTATCTGAGGATTCAACTACTACGGTATCAAGACCAACTTTCGAGGGTAACAAAGAAGGAACTTCAAAGAACTTTTCATTACCAGCTGCAAGTGTTATGTAGAAACTATCTTTTTGCTTGTTGAAACCTTTTGTATAGGTATACATTTTCATGGCAAAAACATCCTTTTTACCTACATTTCTAACAAAGCTCTTAACACTATCAGGATTTCCTAATGGTAATGGAATTTTTCCCAAAGTATAGGTTCCGCGCACGAGCAAATCCACATCTTTTCTTGGATAATTAAAGATAATCGTGGGATGATATTCGGTTATATTGTTTAAGGTATCAGAAGCCCACGTTCCTGCAGAAAACTGAGTTTGTTGAGATCCATACCCATTCACAGTTGCACTGCCTTCAAAATAAAAAGAAACTCCAGCTTTAAAAGTATCTTTCTGCTCATAAAATACGAGAAGAAGTAGATTTTCACCCGATAAAGAATCGTACACATAAGGTTTACTCAAAGGCAAACGATAAAACTTCTCATCTCTACCAATGTATTTCTGCGGATTATCATCATGCACTAAAGTTGCGGCGGCTATTTCCTGGCTGAACCTAACTCCCGTTGCTCCCAAGTCTGAACGATTTGTGTTTACCAGCCACATTCTCATTCGACTCTGTTTCAACGTATCTCCATCGGAGCGCATGAATTCCAAAGAAGTAATGGAATCTCCATTTTGCATATTACCCAAAACCGATTTCGGAAAAATATAAGCGTATTTGGATTGATACGTTTTTGTATTTAGAGAGACTCTCATAGGACCTGCAAAAGTTCCCAAATAACTTCCGTCTCCTACCTGAACGAACTGCGCATTCAGTGGAAAAACTAACAAACCGAGTAAAATGATTAAAATCCGCACTATACAAATGTAATTAAATCCGAAAAGTAATGTGTTATTTTGCAGTACACGTGAAAAAAGCTGACATTATCCAACAAATTCGATCTAAAAAGAGCTATTTATGCACTGGTTTAGATACTGAAATCGGAAAATTGCCTCATCATTTGCCCAAAAATGGTTCAGGTATGTTAACCTTTAACCGCGAAATTATTGACAGCACTTCTAACTATAGTGTTGCCTATAAAATCAATACGGCATTTTACGAACAATATGGTGTTGAAGGTTGGGAAATCATGAATGAAACATTAAATGCACTTCCCCAAGAAACATTCAAAATTGCTGATGCAAAGCGTGGAGACATAGGAAATACCTCCACCATGTACGCACGCGCCTTTTTCGATGCCATGAAATTTGACGCAATCACGGTTTCTCCTTACATGGGAGAGGATAGTTTACGTCCTTTTTTGGAGTTCAAAGATAAATTCGTAATCTGTTTGGCTTTAACAAGTAACGATGGGCATAAAGACTTCCAACTATCTCAGGTTGAAGAAGATAAAAAACTCTATGAACGCGTAATTGAGCAGGTGAGCAAATGGGGAAATCCAGATAATTTAATGTTTGTTGTTGGAGCAACCCGCGCGGAAGCCGTTAAACATATCAGAACGCTGATTCCCGAAACGTTTCTATTGGTTCCAGGTGTTGGAGCCCAAGGAGGAAGTTTAAGCGATATTACACATGCTTCTGCTAACTCCGATTTAGGATTATTGGTTAATAGTTCTCGAGGAATCATTTACGCAGATTCCACAGAGTCATTTGCTGAAACTGCTGGTTTAAAAGCCAAAGAATTGGCGTTAGAAATGTCGACTTTCGTTGAGCAATATTTGGTGTAATTTTCGCACTTGCTCAATTAATGATTGGGAACCATCATTAAATAGGGTATAATTCGCTCGTTTTTGAAGCTCATCATTACTGAGTTGCGATTGCATAATTCGTTGAATTTCTTCGATATTTCTGTGTGGGTCGCGTTGTTTAACACGTTCAATTCTGACCTCTTCAGGGGCTATTACTGCAATGCTTTTATGCACTGTTTTATTTGCTCCACTTTCAAATAAAATAGCCGCTTCCTTTATCACATAAGGTGAATTCTGTTGACTTACCCAATCATCGAATTGTTTGAATACAAAAGGATGAACAATAGCATTCAGCTGTTCCCTCTTTTCGGGGGAAGCCAACAATGTTTTGAAAAATGCAATATTGATTTCAGTTGAACTGATGTAGGTTTCATCCCCAAAATAGTGAATGAGTTGATCTTTTAACTCAGAATTATCTGAATACAGCTTTTTTGCTTGATGATCGGCATAAAAAATGGGTATTCCTAGGTGATTAAAAATTTCGCAAACGGTTGTCTTTCCGCTTCCGATTCCCCCAGTAATACCCACTCTTAACATTGAAATATATAATTACTTCTTCGTTTCAGTTTTGGTTTCAGTTGGATATGCCGCTTGCGTCATTTCCATAGAAATACCGGTAGGATCAATTTTCATCTTACCTTCTTCCATTTCAATAACCATGTATTTATCTTGAATCTGGCAAATTTTACCATGAATTCCCCCGGTTGTAACAATGTGATCGCCTTTGGCTAGACTTGCTGTAAAATTTTTAGCTTTTTTCTGGCGACGCATTTGTGGCCAAATCATAAAAAATAAGAAAACGGCCATGATCAACATCAAAATGAATGGATTCATGCCTTGACTTCCTGCTGCTTGTAAAAGTGTCATCGGTATATTTATTTATTTTTTGTAATTGCTTTTTATAGTTGCTCTAAAGTGATTGCATTATTTATGTTGAATTTTAATTCATAATGAACATTCACTTTTTGAAATACTTTGGTGCGATTTGATTCTGTTTTTGATGAATGCCCCTAAAATCAATGCCCGTTATGTTGAGCACCATCCGTCGATTTTGCTAAAATATTTGCTTTAAATACAAGCACAATAAAACCTCTATCGGTATTATCAAAATCCACACTAATACTTTTCTCAACCAATGGATTGTCTGGTCCCCCTTTGCCATTACTATCGAAAGTTGCTGTAATACTACCCTCTCCACCGGGAGGAACAACTTCTTTTGTCCATTTAGGAGTAGTACATCCACATGAAGCTTCCACTTTTACGATGGAAAGAGGCCCTTTTCCAATATTTTTGAATCTAAAGGTATGTTCAACTACTTCGCCATCGTTGATTTGACCAAAATTAAAAACTGAATCCACAAATTGAAATTGGCCCTTGGGTCCTTTATTTGGGTTTTCTGGATTAGAGGCTTCAATTTCGGACGCATCCATATCTCTGTTTTCGGTAGAACTACAAGACGAAATTACGAGTGTTAAGAATACTGCTAATAAAGCAAATGCATTCCATTTAATTTGAACGAACGATTGATGGTTTTTCATAATTATAAACATTGATTAATTTGCGATTTCCAATAGAAAAAGCCGGTTTATTTCATTCCTCGAGCAGACTTATGAATTTGACCTTTTCCTTCTAAATCAATTCGCAATTTATCCATAATTCCATTAACAAACTTCGAACTATTAGGAGTTGAATAATTTTTAGTAATTTCTAAATATTCGTTGATTGTCACTTTCAAAGGAACATCCGGAAAATGTAAAAACTCGGTTAATGTCAATTTCAAAATCAATAAATCCATTACAGCAATTCGAGAAGGATCCCAATTTTCGGTAACGGTACCAATTAACTCTTCATACATCTTACTATTATTCACAGTTTTAGACAACAATTGTGCTCCCATCAAAACCTCTTCATCTTTGGGTTGGATGGAAGGGGCTAGATTGATTTTTACTCGATCGCGATCAACGGTTGAAATACGTTGAATTTCACGAAAAGCAAAAGGCATATCATCGTACCAAGAGGGATTTATTTCCTCTAAAGAATTGTTAAAAGCTTCATTTGTTTCGATGAAAGCAAAGAATATTTGATCAACAAATTCCTTTTGCTGTTGCAAATTAGGTTCGAGAAAAAACGTATAATCCGATGAAAAGTCCCACGATTTTAAGGTATTATAAAAACCATCCATCTGCCCTGCTAATGCAGACCAATCAAAGGTAGTATATTCGTCATGCGCTAATAACGATTGATGAATTTTTCCTATTAAAGGAGTGTTGTTGAGTAAAGAATAATACTGAATTTTGGATTTGTCGGGGTAGTACTTGTTTTTTTCAACCTCTTGTTTATCGAGGGCGAATTGTTGCAGTTGATACGGAAAGTCCAATAAGAACAAATAAAAATCGTGTACTTCTTGAATACGGGAGTACAGCTCCTTTGAGAAAATGGATAAATCAACTTCTTCACTCTGATTCCAAGAATACAGAGTTTGAAGGGTTTTAATTCTCACTAAACGACGCGAAATCATCAGAACGATATAACAGTGGCAAAGATACAAAATAAAACGGATATACCCGTTTATACACGACTAATTAACGAATAAACGCGTTGTATGCTGCGAGATTTGTTTCATTAATTTAAAGAGTATGAAGAGCATAAAAGAGATTCTGGAATGTGAAACTTTATTTGAAAATCAGACATCCGAATTGGAAAATCCGATCTCGAAGTTTGAAAACCAAGTGACTGAACCTACAATCCATGAGCCGATTGTTTCGCGTTTAGCCAAAGATTTTGGAAAAATAGCATTCGAAGCGAACTTAAAAAGAAGCAACAACAGTATCAGTCAACGGGTAAAAGAAGAGATTATCAGTACTGCTCTGTTTTTATATCAGTGCAGACATAAACAATCTCACAAAAAGCTCCAAATCTTGCATGAAATTGAAGAAGCATACACCCGATCTAGTGCTTTAATGACTTTTCTTAAAAACGCCGAACAAGAAAATGAGATTAGCCGAAGCGATTTTCTTCACTTTGAAATTCAAATTAAATTAGAAATGCAGAAAATGCTCATGGCAATTGGTAAAATTATGGTTGGGGTTTAAAGTAATGTTAAATATCAATGATATTCATTCCACCACACTTGATTCATTCCATTACACTTGCCAATCAAGTGCCAATCAGGTTACTCAATCCAAACTTTTTGTTTCCTTACTACATCGCCATTCGGTTTTCTTAGAACTACTACATAAACCCCTGTAGCAAAGTTATGAGTTGAAAATACCGTTTCATTTGCAACTAAAGTATGATTAGGAATAACTTTCTGACCTAAAATATCATAGGTTTCTACCGTTAAATTATCCAATAAATCCGTATTTTTTACTTCAATAATGAGTTTATCATTGATAGGTTGTGCATAAATGAGAACTTTGTCGTAAATCACGGTGTCAAAAACACGCATTTTGGTCTCAACTCGCATATCTACAATAATATTGCTTCTGTAGGATGTTAGCGCATTTCTCATTACCTCTACTTGACGTCGGGTAAACAAATTCTGACAATCATGAGTCGAATAATCCATATAATTTTCAATCATATCAGGAAGATCATTGGGCTCAAAACAGGTGTTTGAACTCAAGTTACAATTAAAATTAGCACCTACACCTTGAATTGGGGTATCGTCAATATAATCATCTAAAAGACAACGATTCGCAGAAAACTGATCATCAGCCCAAATATGTCGTAATCCAAAATAATGACCAAATTCATGTACAGCCACACGTCCTTCATTAGCAGCGGCAAGAGTGGCATTGTTTTTTGCATTGGGATTATTTCTTCCGGTAACTTTATAATGAAGCACTACACCCTGCTGAGGATCATTTACCCAGGATTGCGAAGTCCAAGAAGGATGTCCGTAGGGAGGATATGCAAAACCGAGCAAAGCATCTTGTCCGTTTGCTGATAAATCGCATACCCAAACATTGATGTATTTTTGGGGATTCCATGGATCATCGCCACCGTTTGCCGAAGACTTCATGTTGTTATTTATGGTACCATTGGTTCTTCCAAAAGAGGCTACAGATGTTGCTTTACGAATAATTCCACTGGTAGGATTTCCATTCGGATCAACTCCCGCAAGTATAAATTCAATTTTCGCATCACCTGCTCTTGATTTAAAAAAGCTACGTGTATTTGTGGAATCTTTATTAAATCTGCGAAAATCGCGATTGAGTACTTCAATTTGATTAATTAATAAACTGTCGTGAATGTTCTCAGAACTGTTGTTGTAAAGAACGTGAAATACTACGGGAACCGTGTAAATTGTATCGTAAAAATAGGTTGTATCGGTTATGATACGTTTTCGTTTTTGAATGTTTTTTGAGGCCCTTACCGATTGCAAATATTGCTGATTGTACTGAGATTTGAAACCTGGAAATTGATTATCTAATTGATTAATTACATGTGTATGTCCACAAGGTTCAGGACTTAAAACATTCCCTTCATAAAAGGCAGTTTTTTCCAAACCTTGAACATTGTCAGTTTGTACATTTCCAAGCTGTGAGGTACCATGTTGATCTGGTAAATTATGAGTAATCCCAGTTTGAGCTTGAACGACATTAATTACAAAAAAAGCGATAAAGCCTGTTAGGCCATTCGTTAAACTACAATTCATTGAAACTCGAAGTTAGCAAAAAAGATAAAGAATCGGAAGTTAGCTAGTATCAAAGACTCCAGTTCGGCATATTAATTAAACTAGAAAAAAGGATTATTTGACATAAATTATTTTAAAAATTTGAGTCAAATAATGTAAATCCATGTTCAATTGAACTACTGATTATCGCGCCATTCATAGACCCATTGTGATTGGATCATTTCTAAATAACCTTCGTTGCAATCTTCTCTTTTTCCAACAAATTCAGGGATTTCCAAAACCCATTCAATAAGTTCAGTAAAGCGAATTCGATAAATTTTCTTTTCATCAAAGTCATCGCCAAAACGTTCATATAGCTTCATAGCAATGTCTTCGTAATCCGTCCAGTTTATAGGTAATTCCATGTTATAAATATTGCAAATTAATGACCGATGATTCCTGATTGATCGGGTATTGTAACTGATAGATTTCCTTCGGACTCCAATTTGCATTGGCAAGCCAAACGGGAATTGTATTTAGGATTTCGGGCACGATCTACGTACTCCTCTTCGCGATCCGACATTTCAGGAAGAATATGTTCTCCAGACTCGATGTATATATGACAGGTACTGCAACCACAAACTCCACCACAGTTGTGATTTAAATGAATGTTATTATCAAGAGCAACATCTAAAATACTCTCTCCAGGAAAAATTTCAACGGTTTGAGGTTGCTTGTCTTTTTGTTCAAAATGAAATGTAATGTGAGCCATAACAAAGGCAAAGTTAGGTAGAGAAATTGGTAGAAATGTTCAAAACCATAGAAACAATTTGTAAACAAGCACGAAAACCGAAAGAAAATCAACCGATTTAATTGTATAACCATTAAATTTGCGTTCATATACATTATGAATTTCGAACTGACTGAAGAGCACCTAGCGGTACAACAAGCTGCAAGAGATTTTGCACAAACTGAACTGTTGCCCGGAGTAATCGAGCGTGATGAACATCAAAAGTTCCCAGCTGAACAAATTAAAAAAATGGGTGAGTTGGGCTTCATGGCCATGATGGTTGACCCAAAATACGGAGGAGGTGGAATGGACACCATTTCATACGTATTGGCTATGGAAGAAATCTCCAAAATCGACGCTTCTGCATCCGTATGTATGAGTGTTAACAACAGTTTAGTATGTTGGGGTTTGGAAACATACGGTACTGAAGATCAAAAACAAAAGTACTTAGTACCTTTGGCAAGTGGTCAAGCAATTGGTGCATTTTTATTAAGCGAACCAGAAGCAGGTAGCGATGCAACCAGTCAGAGAACTACGGCTTTTGATCAAGGAGATCATTACCTTTTGAACGGTACAAAAAACTGGATCACCAACGGTAATAGCGCAAGTTATTATTTAGTAATTGCTCAAACCGATGTTGAAAAAGGTCATAAAGGCATCAATGCTTTCATCGTTGAGAAATCTTGGGATGGTGTAACTGTAGGTAAAAAAGAAGATAAATTGGGCATCCGTGGTAGCGATACACACAGTATCATGTTCCAAGATGTTAAAATTCCAAAAGAAAACCGCATCGGTGAAGATGGATTTGGTTTCACTTTTGCAATGAAGGTATTGAGTGGAGGCCGTATTGGTATTGCTGCTCAAGCATTGGGTATTGCCAGTGGTGCTTATGAATTAGCGGTTAAATATTCTAAAGAGCGTAAAGCATTTGGTAAAGAAATCATGCACCATCAAGCTATTGCTTTCAAATTAGCTGATATGGCAACTGAAATAGAAGCAGCCCGCATGTTGTGTTTAAAAGCTGCTTGGTTGAAAGATCAACACTTGAACTACGACAGAGCAAGTGCAATGGCAAAATTATTTGCTTCAGAAGTAGCCATGAAAACAACCGTTGAAGCGGTTCAGGTTCATGGAGGTTATGGTTTTGTGAAAGAATATCATGTTGAGCGTTTGATGCGCGATGCAAAAATTACTCAGATTTATGAAGGAACTTCAGAAATTCAACGAGTAGTTATTTCTCGCGACGTATTAAAATAATCATAACATCAATCCCATTTTTTACGAGTAGAAAGTAATTATTCGGAGAAAATTATAAACTAAATGAATTTTAAAAATAGGTGGGTCAATATGGCTCACCTATTTTTTTGCCACAATTCATACTTTTTCATTTCCCGGTTTAATGGAACTAAACCTTTTAAACTATCGCGTGTATAATTTTTAGGAACAAGAAAATATTTGAAATCCTTCTCATCATTTGGAACTCGATAATTTTGAACAGTAATGTTAAAATAACGATATAAATAAGCTTGCATATACCAATCGTCTTTTAATGCTCTAAAAGAGCCTAAAACAAGCGAACTATCGCCTTCTTTTTGATTCAGTGATGCTACCATGCTATTGATATCGGTCCATAATTCCTTATCGCGTTGGACTTTTCCTGCTTGCACGAATCCCCATCCCCCGAAAACCAAGCAGATAAACACCATAAAATAAGGCCATTTTCTGCTGTTTAATAGAAACTTCTCCCAAGCAAGCCAGTAGTCTTTAAACCCAATTACCACGGCCATTGCTGCAAAGGGAAAAACACAATAAATATAATACTCCGATTGCTTTAAGCTAATCATTATGGGTATGACTCCGGACAGGCTCAACAGCAACAACCACTTAACTGTTGGCCTACCAAGAAATGATGATGCCTCTGATTTAAGCTTTGTCAACAAACCATTTTTATTGGCATTTTTCCTTCGAAAAAGTATCCATCCCAGAAAAACCGAGATTAACAGCATGGGCAATAAAGCCAAAATATAGTCTCCTATAATTTTGAATCGTGTTGAAACGGTTTGCACTTGTGCCAAACTTCCCACAACTTGCTTTTGAAAATACCGTTGTAGTGCATCCACACTTTCAGGGAAAACCCACATCATTACAGAGAAGCTAATAACAAAACCAGCTATCATTAAGAGTGTTTCAGAAACAATTTTAAGGATTAATGTATAAGAAAAATCCAATTGAATTCGGGTAGAAGATTGTAATTTATCTTGAGCATGATTCAACGAGTGCACATTACTTATTCTGTTTTCATCAAATAAATGAGAACGGTTATGAACGAGTCTGTAGAACCATGTAAAAATAATCGGTAAGCTTAAGGGAAATAAACCTGTGAATCCTTTTGCCATGAAAGCCAAAAAAAGCATGCAACCGGAAACAAAAAGCCATAAGTATGAATTCCATCCACGGTTAAATGGTTTGTTGATCGAAGTAAATAATTGTGCTTTTAAATACGCCCAAACCGAACCGAGCACGAACACCAACATGGTATTTTCTAACATGTTGTTTTGAGCACATCGGTTAACAACTGGGACAGATATCCACATCAACAAAACCCAAGCAGGGCTAGGATTTTCACCCAATTCTATCCTGCAAACCAATCGATATAATTTAACTATTAAATAGGAAGAGAGGATAATAGTGGATAATGAATACAACCGTTCCACCCAATAATGATTTCCCAAATGTTTAAAATAAAAACTCTGCAATGCAAAAACTAATGGCGGATGCTCATTAAAATGCGGGTACAAAGATTCCGTGATTTTAAGTGACCATAATCCACAAATATCTTGCGCAACGTTTTGAGAAATGATGGCGTACAATACTCCATCCATAAACATCCCCTTTCCGAACATGGGAAATAATGTGATGCAAGCAAAAGCTAATGGAAAAAGATAAAGTAGGTTTCTTTTCGATTTGAATGGATTTTTAAACCACATAAGTGCCCAAATGCCTTAAAACGAAAGGCAAGTTAAGACAGTTTCGATAAAAAATCTTGATATGCTAACGCGATTCCATCTTTTAACGCGACTTTCGGTTTCCACCCCGTATCAAATAATCGCTGAGAGTCCATTAGTTTTCTGGGAGTTCCATTAGGTTTTGTTGTATCAAAAACCATGTTTCCGGTATAACCAACAATTTCTTTCACCGTTTCTGCCAGTTCCTTAATGGTGACATCCGATCCATAACCCACGTTTACAAATTGCTTTTCGTTGTAGTTGAGCATTAAATAAACCAAGGCATTAGCTAAATCATCGGCATATAGAAATTCCCTCATTGGTGAACCATCTCCCCACACCACTACCTCACTTGAATTGTTCAATTTTGCTTCGTGAAATTTACGAATCAGCGCGGGCAATACATGAGAATTTTCAGGATGATAATTATCGTTTGGCCCGTAAAGATTGGTTGGCATTGCAGAAATAAAATTGCATCCATACTGATCTCTGTAGGCTTCACACATTTTAATACCTGTTATTTTAGCTATTGCATATGGCTCATTGGTAGGCTCTAACAATCCACTTAATAAATAGTCTTCCTTTAACGGTTGAGGAGCCAATTTGGGATAAATGCAACTACTACCCAAAAACAATAATTTCTCTACGTTATTCTTATAAGCATAGTGTATCAAATTATTCTGGATCATCAGATTATCGTACAAAAATTCTGCTCGATAAACATTATTTGCATGAATCCCTCCCACTTTTGCGGCGGCCACAAAAACAATATCAGGTTTCTCACTTTTATAAAACTCTGCCACTTGTTGCTGATCACGCAAATCCAACTCTGACGAAGTTCGAGTTATGATATGGTTGAATCCCAGCCGCTGTAATTCTCTAATAATTGCACTACCCACCATTCCTCGATGGCCAGCAACGTATATTTTTGACTCAGGTTTCACAGAATTATTCGAAATAGTTTTTGGCTTGGAAACCACCTTCCTTTAAATACAATTCTTTTTGCATTAGTCGAATATCGGATTTCATCATATCTTCAACCAATGCGGGCAAGTCATATTTGGGCTGCCATCCTAATTTGGTTTTTGACTTGGTTGGATCACCAATCAACAAATCCACCTCGGTTGGTCGGAAATATTTCGGATCAACAAACACAACATCTTGACCAACGCTTAACATTGGTTTCACTCCAGTAGTTGACTGATATTTAGATTCATCGATTGCTGTGACAAAACCAATTTCATCAACACCCTCGCCTTTAAACTCGAGGCTAACACCTACTTCAGCAAACGACATTCTCACAAATTCTCGAATTTCGGTGGTTTGACCGGTTGCAATTACGAAATCTTCAGGTTTCTCCTGTTGTAATATGAGATACATGGCTTCAACGTAATCTTTTGCATGTCCCCAATCTCGCTTTGAATTTAAATTACCCAAATACAATTTATTTTGAAGACCCAGAACAATTCTAGCGGCTGCACGTGTAATTTTACGTGTTACAAAAGTTTCTCCGCGAATCGGACTTTCATGGTTAAACAAAATACCGTTGCATGCATACATATTGTAAGCTTCGCGGTAATTGACGGTAATCCAATAACCATATAGTTTAG
>CAMDDG010000024.1 GCA_945890895.1 Chitinophaga pinensis
GTGATTAATTCCATTTATTTCTGCATTCACTTTAGCATCAATAATGGCTTCTTCCACATACTCAATTCCAATTACCTTTCGGGCTTTATCTGCCACATATAATGCAATACTTCCAGTGCCTGTGTATAAATCATAAACCAACTCAGTTCCTGTGAGATTAGCATACGAAGCAGTTATGTCATACAACTCCTTTGCCTGTTGAGTGTTGGTTTGGAAAAAACTCAACGGATTAATTCGATACTCTTTATCGCCTAACCATTCGGTTAAATAGGGTTGTCCAGCGTAGGTAATTACTGTACATCCAGACAAAGTATCATTCATTTTTTCATTAATTACATATACCAACGACACAATATCCTTGAAAGCACTATGTATGTAAGACATTACTCCATCAATTATTTCTTGATCGTGATAATAAAACGAAACGAGAACCATCCATTCTCCTTTAGAATTACAGCGAAACATAACATTTCGCATCATTCCTTCGTGCTTTTGAATATCATGATAGGTAATACCGTGTTCATCACAATATGATTTGATTCCACGTTGAATCACATTCACATATTCAGGCATCAAATGACAATACTCAATATCCAGTAATTTACTGAATTGACCAGGCATGTGAAATCCTAAAGCTCTCGGATGATTTTCTGCATCAGGATTATATTCCACCAACCATGCTCTTTCACTAAAAGTTAGTTCCAATTTGTTTCTATAACCTCTTGTTTTCGCACTTCCTTTGATTGGCTCTACATCAAACCCTTCAATCCCTCCTAAACGCTCCAAAGCATCTATAACTTGTTGCTGTTTGAAGCTTAATTGATCAGCATATTCCAAATGCTGCCATTTACATCCTCCACAGAGTGTAAAATATTCACAAAATGGCTCAATTCGCCTTTCAGATTTTTTATGGAAGCGTATGATCTGACCTTCCATGAAACTCTTTTTCTTTTTTACTACGCGAACATCAACTACATCTCCAGGAGCCGCATATTTTACAAAAACAACTTGATTGTCATTTCTTCCTATCGCATGACCTTCAGCACCAGCGCTCACAATTTCAAGTTCTTCAACGAACTTATGTAATTTTGCTCTTCTTGCCATTAATTAGCTCTTTTTTGCTTGGATAGCCATATCCAATAACGTAATAAAATCTGCTGGGGGTAAATATCCGGGTTGAACATAGCGCTTTTCATCTTTCCCAGGATTGGTCCAGAAAATAGTTGATGGGAAACCAGTTACTTGTCCATTTCCAATATATTGAAGCAATTCAGCTGATTTCATTTTTTTATCTGCAAATGCGAATGTCTCATCCAATTCTGGATTCAGCTTAACACATACAAACGATTGATTCAATTTAGAAATCACGCTTGCATCGGTGTAGGTTTTCTTATCCATTACCTTGCACCATCCACACCAATCCGTATAGGCATCCACCAAAATAATTTTATTCTCAGCCACTGCTTTTTTATATCCTTCATCGAATCGATACCATTTAAGTTCTGATGAAATGGGCTCGGTAGATACTTCATCTGTTGCTGGGGATGTAGATTGATTAGCTACAGTTGTGGCATTTATATTTGCATTTGAACTTGCTGCTGTATCCGAGTTAGCACCATCATTCGAACTAGAATTACTGCATGCTTGCAATTGTGCGGCAAAAACCACAAACATTACGGGTAAAATATTTAACTTTTTCATTTTCTTTATTTTATTACAATTTAATCGAAGAATTCTGAGAGTTTCAGTAATTCTTGTCACAATCTATCAATGCATCAATTTAATCGATTTAAATTTTTCTATTTTCTCTATTATTCAAGAATCCTAAACTTAAGATGAATCATCCAATTTTCAGTGATTCAGCTCGTTCAAAAATAGAATCTACTTGGACTCAGACAACAAATTTAATTATTCCAATTTGATTTTGGTCTTAAAACTAATATCTAACGCTTTTACGCTATGTGTTATGGAGCCTACACTGATAAAATCAACTCCTGTTCTTGCGTATTCAGCAATGGTGTCTAAAGTGATACCACCTGAAGACTCTGTTTCACATAGTCCATTCACTAACTTAATTCCTTGAATGGTTAGTTCAGGGGTGAAGTTATCAAACATGATTCGATCTACTCCCGCCTTTAACGCTTCTTTCACTTCATCTAAATTTCGTGTTTCAACTTCAATTTTGAGGTTTAATCCATGTTCATTTAGGTACTTCTTTGTATGAGCCACAGCAGTGGTAATTCCTCCTGCTGAATCCAAATGATTATCTTTCAACATAACCATATCATATAAACCCATCCGATGATTGTATCCTCCGCCTTGAGTAACTGCCCATTTTTCAAACATTCTTAATCCCGGAGTCGTTTTTCGTGTATCCAGTATTTTAACACTTGTTCCTTTTACCAATTCAACAATATTGCGGGTTTGTGTAGCAATTCCGCTCAAACGTTGCATCAGATTTAACATTAGTCGCTCCCCTTTGAGCAAAGAATGTAAAGAACCATTAGCAGTACCCAGAATGGTACCTTTTTTCAAGAAATCACCATCTTGATAAAATGCTACAAATTCAACATGTGGATCCAAGAATTCAAAAAATGCAATAGCCATTTCTAAACCAGCTACTACACCATCATCTTTCAAAATCAAGGTAGATTCACCCAATGAATCCTCTGGAATGGAAGATAATGATGAATAATCACCATTTCCCACATCTTCTCTTAACCAACGATCATAACAATCAAACGCTTCTGAACTTCTAAAATCCATTTTCTTAATTTCAGTTTTTAGAAATTTGTGTTGCTGCTGTTTTACCATCTGCTGTGCGAATCAAAAGCAAATAATTACCAGAACTCCAGTTGCTTCCGTCTATTGAAGTGCTCTTATCGCTAGACTTCTTTTCAAACACGGTTCGTTCGAAAAAGTCCACAACATAAATAGTTACTTCATCCCCCGAAAAACCCGATAAATCAATATTAAAAACCGACCTAGATGGATTTGGATATACGTTTACCAAGACCTCGCTCGAAACAAAATTTGACGAATTTGTTTTTGGAGGTTCACAAGAGCCTGATTTGTTATACGTCATGTTCGCAAAATCTATGTAACATGCCCAATCTGGATGATCAATAAACGGGTTTCTGTTATTCTGAACAGAGGATTGAGCTACATATTCATGTCGAGCAATTTCCCAATTAGTTGGAGGGAACTGAGTATTCCATCTTTTTAATACATACTGATCTTGCAATTCGTTTATCGCGGGATTAGATGTTGGAATCGTAAACGGTTTGGTATCGGAATTGTAAGTTGCACAAGCATAAAAATTCGCACGAGCAACTTCTCCTTTCACCTCGTTTCTGGGTTCATAACAAAAATTACCGCTACTATCTTTACCATAAGTTCCACCCCAAAATTTCGAAATCACTGTTTTTACGTTATTCAATGGATAATTGCTTCTCACCGCATTCACTTCTGTTTGGTGAACTGTTCTTAAAATATGCAAATCCATGTAGTTGGAGCTATCTTGATTTCCTTCAGTCATGTAGCTATACGGATAACAATGCTCTCTCGACATTACCGTATGATTAAAAGGCGGCGTAAATACATAAGGATATCCTGAATAAAAACAATTCAAAACCTGTTTGTTATCTGATGTATCACGAGCTTCGAAATTGTTAACAACATACGACGCATAATTACTGTAGAAAATTTTTCTATGGGGACGTACTCTATTTTGCAATTTAATTAAAAACTGAGTGTCTAAAGGATCAATTCCTGCATAATAGGAAAGTGGGTTCAAACCAGGAGTTGTAAATATTCCAACGGCTTTATTGGTTGTCAAATAATTTGTAAATTGATCATAACCATTATAACTAAACACCGCTACATGGTAGTTGGTATTGGCTACTATCCCATCAAAATCAACATTACTAGAAACGGGACCTGAATAAACTACTTTCGATTTACCAATGTAATCGCCGCGCTTATACATCTTTCCGTCTTGCGGAACAGATGTGGTATCCGAAACGGCCATCAAAACCAAATACGATTCTGCATCGCTCCCAGAAAAAGACCCACTCATCCGGAATGCTTTAGTCGTTACATTCAGAACCGCTGCTGCAAACTTGGGTTCGGAGGCAAGTTGTCCTTTAATTGTAGAAATTGTCAGTTCAAATGTATCCAATTCTGGATCATTGGTTACTATTTTCAAAATGGTGTTATGCGTTCCTGTTACATCAGACTTCATGTGAACCAAAAAATCAATCGATTCTGCTGGCTTTATCGTTAATGGTAATGTATTCTGAATTTCAAAATCGGAACCTGTTAAATAGGCCATTTTTATTTGAAGATCCTGCACTTTGCTATTATTTTTAAGTTGCAGTTTCACCAATGTATCGTTTCCAGCTTTCAACGATTTCTTGTTAATCTGTTCATTTCCATTGTAATACACCTTCAACTCCGGGTTTACGCCTGAAGATGCGGGACGAATAGTTACGTCGTCGATAGCAGCATTAAATCCAGATATTTTATTTTGGTAAAAAATTCTCATATAACGAGAACTGGAATTCAATTTCACCATATATTCCTTTATTTGAACGCCCAAATCATCCGTATGGGTTCTAACATTAGTCCAGTTTGAACCATCAATACTCTCATCAATTGTAATTGTACCTTGCCAAGCAGTGATACCCGATGCAGCAGTACCACTTAACCAATACGTCACAGTATCGGCTTTTCCCGACCAATAGGCAGTTAAATATTCTCCTGTGGCATCCATTCGCATTGAATTGGGTGAACTTTTAACATATGCAGCCAAAGAATATACCTTATTCCCTGAAACGCCTAAACTAGCTGTAAAACCAGTCGGAATTGAAGCCTCATCCATATTGGTGAACATAGGCAAAGTACCTTGACTCCAAATGCTACTCGTCAATAACAAGCTCGCAACAAATCCATATATTTTTTTCATAATTTTTTCTATTGATACTTTTATTAAAACTAATATTTCACAAATTTTCGGATGAAGATCATTAGTGGACTAATCTCAAGGTATACGTAGCTCCCAATGGTCCAAACATTCTTCTCCAAATTGATTCTATTAATTAAAAAGCGATTCGAATTCCTGTGGTATAACGTAAACCTTGTGATAGAAAAACTTCTAAGTTTTTGGGATTGAAAACCAAATCTGGATCCCCCGCCGCCGATACACTACGATGTTGAGCATCGCTTATGTAAATGTTATTCGTCACATTATTTACCATTGCGTAAATCTTTACTTGTGCATTGTTTTTCAACTTAAAGGAATAGCCTCCATTCAAATTCATATACCAATAATTGGGTAATTGGTAAGATTCTTTACCTGCCCAACTTCCTTGAAGCGCAATCGGTTCAAAATCGGCAAATTGCTTTCCAAAATATACATATTGCAATGAAACATAGGCCCCTTTTAAATACGTAGGCTCCCATCGAATCAATCCAGCTATTTGATTTTGAGCGGCATCGCCTACATGTACATTGGTAGCATCAAATTTGAATTGACCTACAGAATCGCCCGCATCGTTTCGCACAGTTGCATCACTGCCCGACTTCCAAACCCAATCTCCAAAAGACAATGAAAACTCTAAGGTAATTCCATCACCCGCTTTGATTGCGGTTTGCATTTCGATTCCCATGTGACGTGCTTTCAATCCATTGATGTTATAGGAAAAATCATTTCCCTCAGCATCTCTAAAAACTGGACGGAAATCCACCGGACGATTCACCCAATTAGTGTAATACGCATTCAAATTGATGGCGATTCGTTTTTTCTTATAACCCATACCCCATTCAGCCGCATAAACCAATTCATTTTCAGCACCTTGAATAATCTTATTTCGATTATCAAATACATTGTTAAAACGAGTCGGACGATTCAAATATCCCAAATTAACAAACGCATTTACGTTTCGAGAAAAATTGTAATTTGTTCCTGTTTTCAAGGTCAACCCTCCAAAATTTGCTTTGGGTGTGTATTGAGGATTATTTAAAGAATCCAACTTGAAGTAATCTACTCGCTGATAGATTGTTCTGCTCGTACTCACATTTAGAAATCCTGAGAGTTGATTTTTAACATATTCTGCCTCCATAAATCCACCCGCCCAGTTCACAATACCGTCATTGTGAAAATTAAATATATCGCCTTTGCGATACATATAATTATTGGGTTTCTGGGGATTCATTTCCGAAACATCGGGTATGTAATAATCACCACCGAGCAAATCGTACACTTCTTTATAGTGTTGTCCTCGATACGTTCGAACATCAACACCACCTGTAAGTGTAGTCGTTTTTGAATACTTGTATTGAGTAGTATTCAACAATCCCAACCACGTATGATTATTTACATTCCGAGCTATGATACCTTTAGATTTAAATTCGGTATTTGAATATCGGGGGTCAATTGCTGAAAACGTACCTAAATCCGTATTTTCATTCCAAGCACTTTGAAAATTAAACAAACCATACACAGATGGATCCTGTTTTAATCTTTCACCGAGAGTACCACCTCCTTGACCATACGACACATAAGCTGTGGTATTAGAAAACCACTTATTATTGGGTTTATAGTCCCATTTCAAATACACTTGAGGTTTGTGGAACTGATTAACTCGTTCGTTTACAGCAAACTTCTTGTTATTGTAAATCACATCCCCAGTGTTTGGATCAAAATGCGCAGACGTATCCATCCATCCCCAATGTTGATTGTATCTAATCCCTTGGTCGGTTGGCATGGCAGGCAAAGCCGTATCCATTCCTAAATCCTTTGCCATATCTCTATCGTATAAACTTAAACGTGCTCGATAAGAACGTTGCCCATGACTTTGTGGAGCACCAATTGCAGTCAACGATAGCGTACTTGTTTTCCCAAATTGTTTTTCAATTTTGAAGAAATAGGCATACATATCATCAAATAATTGATCCACATAACCTGTACTTGACCTTTTAGTAAACGAAAATATCATACCCCAATCACCTTTCAACTTACCCGTAGAGTAATCAATGCTGTATTTTTGATATCGAGAATCGCCCAATTCTACATTGGCAGCAATAAATGGTTTATTGGTAATTCCTTTGGTAATAATATTCATTGTTCCTCCTACAGCTGGATTCGCTATTCTACTGCTACCTAAACCCCGTTGAACTTGAGTTAACGCTGTTACTCCTCCTAATCCAAACCAATTGCTCCAATACACCCAGCCATTTTCCATATCATTGACAGGTATCCCATCGATCATAACAGCAATATTTCGCTGATTAAATCCCCGTATGGTAATTCGAGCATCACCCGCTCCGCCACCTTGTTGTGTGGCGTAAACTCCTGGCATATTATTGAGCAAAACGGGCATATCGCCACTCCCTAAACGCTCTTGAATATCTTTTCCAGAAATATTGCTATAAGCTATCGGTGTTTTCCGATCCTTTGCAACCGAAGCTATAATTTGCACCGCCTGAATTGCAGCACTCAAATTTTCAAGCTCAAAATCAGCACCAACAATCAAATTCCTATCTGCTTGTACTAATATGGTATCCGATTCATAACCATCTAACTGTGCAGTTAAACGATACTCTCCCATGGGAAGTTTTAATGTATATTCTCCCAATTTATCCGATTGTACCGAAACAGAACCTGCCGAAATCAGTACTTTCTCTAAAAGCTCCCCAGAAATTCGATCTCGCACCTTACCTTTAATGGTAGTTTGTGCATAGATTACTTGAATTAAAACGAATAGAGAAAATAAAGATGCTAATTTTTTCATTTTATTTGGTAAACTGTTCAAACAAAACTTGTCCGCTTACCGTCTTCACTTGAATGTGATAAATTCCAGAATTCCAATGTTCGCAATGTATCATTTTTTTATTTTCGAGGGATGTTGACTCTGAATTTACAGAATATATTAGTTCACCCTTTACACCAAAAACCTGCAGCCCTGAAATGGGTTCAACACTCTCTACCCAGAAACTGGAAGTAGAAGGATTCGGATAAACTTTAATAGCAGATTCAATAAGTATCTTTTCGCTACTCAACGTTGCACAACCTGAAGTATGCGTTCCCAAAGAATCGAAAAAATTACGTGGATTCAATTCCCATTCTTTCTTAGGATTAAAATACTGAGGATTCCAAGCTTGATCACAAGTAGCTGTTAATCCTCTTTTTACTGGAGCTACAGTATCGCAACCCGTTAAAATACTTTCATTACGAATCAACGTTTTGTTTTCAGTATACCAAGTTCCTAGACCAGTTGAATAAGGAAATGAGTCACTCCATCCACCCGGAGTTTTGGGTCGTTCCCCAATTTTCCCAATAATATCCACCAAAACCCAAGTTTTGTAAGTTGCATCATATCTATCCAATGACATGGCATCGTCTCCGTTGAATGACATGGAATACGAGCGATTGTAATCTTTACTCAGAAACAAGTCTGCTTTGTTTTGCAATTCAATTGCAGTCGGAGTGTCTGCGCCAGTGCCAGAAGGATTTCTGCGATCAATTACCATAACCACAACATCTTTCGGTTTTAACATTCCTGTCAAAGTATCACTAAACTGTTTATCCCAAATGGATGCACCATTCTGCCAACGAGTTACTCGATAATTACTTAAATCCACATCCGAATTGGTAGGATTATATACTTCTAGGGCTTTGTTATTGCCACTGCCTTCAACATATTCACTAAAAAACAATTCACCGCATGGTTTTACAGTTTGGGCAAATGTCATCGTAGTGAGCGATACAGTCGCGATTGTTAGAAGTATTTTTTTCATAATTATTTACAAAAATCCCAAATTATTCGATTAATATCAAAATTTCGTGCTGATTCTGTGTCAATTTTACAAATAATTAATCGGTTAAATCTAATTTCGTAACTTGATTCGAACTTAATTCCAAAGAATATTCGAATTCACTTTATTTCAAATTATATATTCAACTTTGTATTATTTGTCTATATTAAAACCCAAATGAGTTGAATCCCATTAATTCAATTCACAATAAAAATCAGAAATATAAAATCCAGTTTCGCTTCAAACAACAAATAAATCAGAAAAATACACAATGCAATTCATACGAAATTTACTAGTATTAGCACTTCCCATTGTTGCAGTATCTTGCACTCCCAAACCATGGGAAGTAAATATTAAAACCAATTTAACCAACTCCTCAGAAACCATTTCAACCCAAGATCTAGAAATTCTAAATTGGCTGTCAACATACCGTGATAGCGTAAACAAAACCATGTCGAAAGTAATTGCTAAAACAGACGTGGATTTATTGACTTTAAGATCAAGAGGTAAAATCACTCTAGAACAGGAGACACAAGCTAATTTAGGCCGAGTTGCAGCGGATTACGTTCAACAAGCTGCTGATAATTACATGATATCCCAGTTTGGTTCTCTTTCTCATTTTACGATATTAAATCATTTCGGATTGAGAAATTCTATCTCGCAGGGAGACATAACATTGGGCAAGGTATTCGAAGTTATGCCATTCGACAACGAATTGGTTATCCTACAACTAACTGGAAGTCAATGCGATTCTTTATTTAACTTTATTTCAACACTGGGAGGGTGTCCAGTAGCAAGCCTGGAACTCAAATTGAACGACAGCACTTATACAGATGCCATCATAAGAGGATTAAAATTCGATTCTCGCAAATCCTACTTTGTAGCAACCAGCGATTTCCTTTTGGGTGGTGGAGATAATTTCATAATGCTTAAACATCCCAAAAAAATACATAAAACAGGAATTTTAATACGAGATATTTTAATAGAAGGATTTGAACGCGAATTTAGTCAGAGCGGAAGAATTAATCCAAAAAAAGAGCCACGAGTTAAGCAAACTTCAACAATCAAATAAACTAAAAATGACATCTCGCAAAAAATTCATAAAACAAAGCGCCGCATTCATAGCTGGAGGTGCATTTGGTTTTAATCGTTTATTAAATGCTGCCAATATTGCTACAGAAATCAATTTAAATAAAGCAAAGTTATTCAAGGGTTTTGTAGATCACACAACTGATTTTCAGCAGAATTTTTCAGATCAATTATTCATTCAATCGGATAATGGTTGGGAAATAACTTCAATTCACTCGAAGAAGAAAATTAAAAAGCGAGTAGTAACCATCATCCATACCAATGATTTCCACAGTCGTTTCGAACCTTTTGAACCCCAAAACAATCGTTGGGGGAACCAAGGCGGTATTGCTCGAATGAAGGACTTAATCGACCAAGAAAGACAGATAGATCCAAATTTATTTCTTTTTGACTGTGGGGATGTTTTTCAAGGAACTCCGTATTTCAACATTTTTAAGGGACATCTTGAATTAGAATGGATGAAAAAAGCAGGTTACGACGCAACAACCATCGGGAATCACGACTTTGATTTGGGAATTGATCATCTTTTCCAAATTAGAAAGCAATACAACATGCCAACTGTAAACTGTAATTACATTTTGGAAGATGAATGGAAGCAGCAAGACTTAATTCAACCGTTTAAAATCATTGAAAAAAATGGAATCAAATTAGGAATCATTGGTGTGGGAATTGAGTTAACAGGTTTGCTATCTGAAACCAGTTATAAAGGTCTAACCTATTCCGACCCAATAGAGTGTGTGCAAAAATCAGCAAATCACTTGAAACTTGAAGAAAAATGCGACATGATTATTGTGCTCTCTCATTTGGGATATAAATACAATAACAATAAAATCGATGATTTAAAATTAGCAGCGAACACGTATAACATTGATGCCATTTTAGGTGGACATACTCACACTTTCTTAGATGAACCTACCATGATAAAAAACAGCAAAGAGCAAAATATCATTGTTAATCAAGCAGGTTGGGCAGGTTTACGCTTGGGGAAATTGGTTTTTAGTTTAAAATAACAACAATTAAAATAGTATAAAATTGGATAACAAAGAAGAATTTGAACTCGAAGAAGGCTGGTTTGAACATCATGCATTTACCGTAGATCCAGGACAAGAACCCATTAGAATTGATCGATGGTTAATGCATAAAATTGCCAATGCTTCTCGTTCAAAAGTTCAAGCCGGAATTGAAGCAGGTTGTGTTCTGGTAAACAACAAAATAATTAAAAGCAATTATAAAGTTAAACCGCTGGATGATGTCCGAGTGGTAATGACAACAGAACCCAGAGATACGGAAGTTTACCCAGAAAACTTACCCATCGATATTGTTTACGAGGATGATCAAGTTGCTGTAATAAACAAAACTGCTGGTATGGTGGTACACCCGGGATTCAATAATTACTCGGGTACTTTAGTAAATGCATTACTTTACCATTTTGGGAATCTTCCACAAAAACAAGCAGAGCATCGACCTGGCTTAGTGCATCGCATTGATAAAGACACATCGGGTTTGTTAGTTATTGGAAAAACGGATTTTGCTTTAAGTCATTTAGGTAAACAATTTTTTGAACATACCATTCATCGTCGATATTGGGCTCTAGTTTGGGGGGAAATGTCAGATGATTCTGGAACCATCCAAGGATACCTAGCTCGAGACCCTGCAGATCGTAGAAAATCAAAGCATTATTCCGATCCCGAAAAAGGGAAAATAGCCATAACTCATTATAAAGTATTAAAGCGATTTCAATTTCTTACACTCGTAGAATGCAATTTAGAAACGGGAAGAACACATCAAATTCGAGCGCACTTTTCTGCTATAGGTCATCCGTTATTTTCTGATGAAATGTACGGGGGAAGAGAATTGGTACGCGGCGGTTCTATTCCCAAGTTCAAACAATTTATTCAAAATTGTTTTAGTGTTATGCCTAGACAATCTCTGCACGCTAAGGAATTGGGTTTCATACATCCCAAGACCGGTGAATACATGCAATTTTCCGCAGAACTTCCTAATGATTTCAGCTCTTTGCTTAAGAAAGTGGAACAATTTAGTTTATAATTTATAAAGCATCCGAACTTAAATCATTAAAGATTTACTCGTACGTTAATTCTATTTTATTACTTCTTGGAACCGACTGGCAAGTAAGAACAAATCCATCTGCAATCTCTTTATCGCTTAACCCTTCACGTTCCATCATATGCACCAACCCAGAATGTACTTTTGCTCTACACGTAGTACAAACACCAACAGTACACGAATACGGAGGATCTATACCGTGTTTCATAGCTGCATTTAATACCGTAGTATTCTTATCACAGGTGATTTGATGTGTTTTACCGTAAACATGTAAGGTAATTTCAGAAGTTCCTGAAAAAGTTTCATCTCCAACGTTTACCACAGAAATTTCTTCTGTTGATTTGCGGGACGTTGGAGCCGTGAAATATTCAATATGAATACGATCTATCGGAATAGAAATTCCTAATAATCCGTCCTTTATTACCTCCATCATTGGGCCCGGACCACAGATAAAATACTCGTAATAATCAAAGGAACCTCCAATTTTAGTTTTAATAATAGACTGTACTTTTTCTTCCGTTAACTGCCCCTTTAATCCAAACCAAGTGAATGGTGCTTTATCATAACTATGAAGTACTTTAAACCTACCACTGAATATGGTTTCCAATTCCACGAGTAATGCTTTGAAAATAACGGATTCAGGATCGCGATTTGCATAAATCAATGTCACTTTACTGTTAGGTTCATCGTTTAATACAGCTTTTGCAATACCAAGAACTGGGGTTATTCCACTTCCACCTGCAAATAATACATAATTCTTATTATGAGTTGGGTTGGGTATTACAGTAAATTTTCCTATTGGTGGCATTACTTGCATAACATCGCCAGCTTTAATTTGAGTATTCATATAATTGCTCATTTTACCCCCATCCACTCTTTTCACTGTTACTGCAGGCTGCGTATCTACACCTGAATACGTGCATAATGAATACGATCTACGTACTTTTTCTCCTTCGATTTCTGCCTCAAAAGTTAGGTATTGTCCAGCAGTATAAACAAACTCAGAAACTAAATTCTCAGGAATTTCGAAATAAAATGTGGTGGCATCTGCAGTTTCTTGAACTGTTTTTGATACCTTTAATGGAAAAAATCCTTGACTCATAATAATAGAGCAAAATTAGTCATTCAAATTCAATTTCCATTAAATAAGACATGGCGTTTTCCATTTGTGGAACTTTAATTCCATAAGTATGAAATTGCAGCATCATGTTAGAGGCCTATTTCAACCCAATTTCTGAATCAATTACCGCTCCGTTTAAAGGGAAAAAACACACTTTGGGTGCAAAAATCAAACTTCATAACTCTTCATTCCCCAAATTAAATAAAACGAAAATTGCAATTTTTGGTCTTCAGGAATCCGCAAATTTAATACGCACACAACTTTACGCTTTAAACTGGAGATTCGATAACATCGAAATTGTTGATCTTGGTAATCTTGTTGATATTTCAGATATAAAACAGCGTGAATTCGCCTTCTCTGAAGCACTTGGTGAACTTAATCAACTAAACATAAATTGTATCGTTTTAGGGGATAACCAAGGAATGCTTTTTTCGCAATATCATGCTTATAGAAATCACTCTGAACCCATTGAAATTGTGAATATATGTAGTGGACTATCTTTCGAAAATGATACCGAACTGTATAGAATTGTAACTCACAATAAAAATCATCATCTTTTCAATATTGATTTTGTAGGTACTCAAGCTTATAACATTAGCGCGAACACAGCTTCCATCTTAGAGAAACTTTATTTTGAAAATCACCGATTGGGTAATATTCGAGCTCAAATAGAGGAAACTGAACCCGTGTTGCGTTCATCGCATTTAATGATGTTTGACTTAAATGCCATTCGCTCGGCAGATGCAGCTGCAATTTCCAATCCGTCTCCCAACGGATTTTATGCTGAAGAAGCTGCTAAAATTGCGCGATATGCTGGGTTATCTAATAAATTGAGCTCGGCCTACTTTTATGGGTTCAATCCAGATTCCTCCATACATTCAGAAAACTCAATTCAGCAAACATCTCTACTTATTGCTCAGATGATTTGGTACTATATTGAAGGTTTTACTACTCGTTACAACGATCATCCCTCTCCCGGCGACTCAGATTACTTGATCTATAGAAATAAACTTGAAAATACGGGCCATGAAATTACATTTTACAAAAGCAGAAAAAGTAATCGTTGGTGGATGGAAATTCCTCATCCCTACGAAAATAACTCGTTTTATATAGGATGTTCATATAACGATTATCTTATGGTAAGCAACGGAGAAATGCCCGATCGTTGGTGGAGAGCTTATCAGCGTTTTATCGTTTAAAAAACGATCCAAACACAACACTTTTTAGATTTACCAATTGATAAGTCGTTTGGCGTTATTTTAATTTCTGAAAGTAAAAAACGATAAATATTACTTCAATTCAACCGAACCTGTGGAGAAATCGTAACTTCCAAACACGCCAATCGCACCTTCACTAAAGTTGGAATTATAGAGTATGGGCTCTTGGAATGGATTTTCATCATCTTGCCATTGAACTAAATACAAATCTCTGTAAGCCTTGTCCATGGTATAAATAGTACCTCTTAACTCAGATAATTTAAATGGTCCATTTAGTCCAAAACCCGAATAAAAATTAGTTCTGTTGAAGAAAACAATGGGTTTATTTCCCAATCCTTCCTGCGTCTCTTCATTGAAATATAATTCAAATTGTGCTTCCTCCCCTTGCGTGTTTTTTGCAGCACCCTCCAATTGTGGAGAAACATAAAATCCCTGATTGAGACCTTTATAACTAAATTCTATGGTAACTGGATGAACGGTATAAGTAGGGCCACCCCAAGGGTCTGTTTCCTCATACTCTTTGCCTTGTGTGGCATAATTTACGGTCAAATTCGCAAAATCAGCCGGTGGTGGAATTGTAGACTGAGCTTTATGTACTTGTCCGTCTTTCATTATTACACGTAACTCATACTTGTGATTTGAAATCAACATTACATTTTTTAACAACACTTGATATAAACCCAAACCCGTGTGTGAAAATGTATCTTTTGCTCCCAAATTTAAATCTTCCAATACCAATGTTGCATCGGTTATGTGCTCAATTGTACGATTGGATTGATCTCCGTAATAAGGTCGTGTATAATTCAATTTAGCCTCAACAAAATTCGACTTTGGTGTCATTAAACAAGTGATCACGGGCTTCTTCACAAATTTGGGTGGATCTACCTCAGCATCTTGTTCACAACTGCTCATTACTAAAGATAACCCAATTACTACATAAACACTCAACTTGCCCAAAGTAGATAATACTCGTTTTCTATAAAAGCCATCAGCCAAATTTGGAGTTAGATTTGAATACACTTGCTTTATTTTTCTCAACATTAACATAACTTTTTTCACATTTATTATTTTAACAAAAAATTGATCTAACTTATTTAAATTTAAACGAATAAGTAATTGAAGGTATAATTGGAAACAATGAAATTTTCTTTAATTTCAACTCATTTGGATTGGGCCCATCCCAATCATATCCCCCATAATAAAAGAATGGATTTGCTCGATTATAAGCATTGTATACACTGAATTCCCAAGTTTGAACACCCAGTTTTTTAGGCTTAGAAAATTGAATACCGAAATCCAATCTATGATAGGCTTCCATTCTGAAACTATTTCGTGCACCATAATCAATATAAGATCCTGGAAACTGTACTTCAGGACTCCATATGTATGGCAATTTGCTCATTTGATGTCCTGTTGCTGGAATGATACCTTGAGGAGCTGTTATTGCATTGCCCGTTCCGTAAACCCATGTTCCTGAAACGGTTAAATATTTAGAAATTTTATAAATGCTCACCACAGACAGATCGTGACGCCTATCGTATTTAGCATTAAATACTTTTCCTCCATTTAACTCATCAAATTGCAATTGTGTCCAACTTAAAGTATATCCAACCCAACCTGTCCATTTTCCCATTTGCTTTTGTAGGAAAAGTTCTGCTCCATAGCTCCACCCACGTCCTGAAGTAACTTTATTCTCCCAAGATCTGCTATCCGTTGGTGCTTGAGGATCAAATAAATCTTCATCCAAAAAGAAAGACGCACCGTCTTTATATTGAATCATATTCGACATGGTTTTGTAATATCCCTCCAAACTCAAGCTAAACCCTTTTTTAAAATCTTTTGCTAAACCAGCAGCTACTTGTTGACTTCTCATGGGTTTAATATTCTCCGTAGCGGGAACCCACAAATCAGTTGGAAGTGAAATACCAGAATTACTCAATAAATGAATGTATTGATTCATCATGGCATAGGATGCTTTAAACGACAAATCTTTCCTTAAATTATAGGATCCAGAAAAACGAGGCTCCGGAAACACATATTGTTTTTCCCCAACTAGATAATGACTCAATCGAAAACCGGGATAAATAGTGAACTTCTTATTAATTCTCCATTGATCTTCAATATATACCCCACTTTCATAATTCGTGATGGTTTGAATGGCACGATCTAAAGCATTGGTTTGTCCAAATTTAACAACTACAGCTCCAGGTCTGAATTGGTGCATTATAGTAGAAAAACCAAAACGTACCAAATGCCCCGGAAGTGGTCGCCAATCAAAATCCGATTTTACACCATAATCATCAATTAAACTGGAATATTTTAATAAAAATGTATCTGCTGGAGCATAATTCTCAACACCGATACTTAAATTATAGTGACTATAAATTAATGATGTATTCACAAACAATTTCGGGTTGAACAAATGATTCCAGCGTGCGGTTAAAGTACGATTGCCCCATCCAAAATCAGAATCAAATCGTGAATTTTTCTCTTTTATACCTGTGTAAAACTTGTCCTGTCCAAAATATCCACTTACATACACCTTATCCTTATCACTCAAAATATAATTTGCCTTGGCGTTAAAGTCGTAAAAGAAATATCCTCCTGAATTCCCACCTGATTGAGCGATAATAAAGGGTTGCATCAATACATCGATATACGTTCTTCTACCGGACACCATAAAGGAACTCTTACCTTTTTTCAATGGACCTTCAACCAAGAATCTGGAGCTGATTAAACCTATTCCAACTTCACCTGTGGTTCTCTGATTATTCCCCTCTTTCATGCTAAGATCAATAACACTCGACAATCTTCCTCCGTATCGAGCGGGAAAACCTCCTTTAACTAACTCCACAGATTTAAGAGCATCTCCATTGAACACACTAAAAAAACCAAATAAATGCGAAGCATTATACACTACCGCTTCATCTAAAATCAATAAATTTTGATCTGGGCCTCCCCCTCTTACATAAATACCACTTTGACCTTCACTCCCTTTTTGAACTCCAGGAAGTAATTGGATTACTTTCAAAACATCTTTTTCCCCCAATAATGCCGGAATCTCCTTTATTTGATTAACTGGAATTTCAATCCGACTCATTTCAACCTTATCTGCAATTGTTTTTCGAACCCGGATATTCACGGTATCAATTTTTTCTACATCGCGTTGATTTTGAATCAATTTGAAATTCACAAATGTATCTTTGTATGCCCTCCATTTTAAACTATCAATCTGAAATGATGGATAATTTGCCACAACTGAAACATAGTTATTTTGTGTGTTTCGGGGGATGGTAATACTGTAAAAACCGTATCGGTTGGTTGTGGTTACTATATTATTCGGAAATACCGCAACATTTACCCCGCCCAACATCTCTCCACTTGTTTCATCTTGAACAAATCCAGAAACCGTTACATTACTTTTAGCGGAAGCACTTCCATCTGTTCCCTGTGCAATTAAACCATGGGTAGTTGCAAAAAAAATTGATGCAATAACTAGAAATCGAGCGAATTGTGTTCGAATCGCAATTCGATCATTGGGGTAAATTAACGTCATAAATTATAAGAAATCGAGTGTACAACAAGAAAACGAGTTATATCCCCCAAAAGTTACATAAGAAATAAATAACTTAATATTAGAATTAAATTTCAGACTAATTCAAATCGAGATGTTTTAAGCACAATTTTGAAACCCAATTTAAACGGCAACAGGTGCTTTAATAGCTGGCCAAGGTTCGTATCCTTCCAATTCAAAATCTTTGTATGTAAAATCAAATAGGTTTTTAATTTCCGGATTTAACTTCATTTTGGGGTAAGGTCTGGATTCGCGCAATAATTGCAAATTTACCTGATCTAAATGATTCGTGTAAATGTGTGCGTCTCCAAAAGTGTGAACAAAATCACCCGGCTTTAAACCAGTTACTTGGGCCATCATTAATGTTAACAAAGCATAACTAGCAATGTTGAATGGAACTCCCAAGAATAAATCAGCGCTTCTTTGATACAGTTGACAACTCAGTTTTCCATCGGCTACATAAAACTGAAAAAGTGTATGGCAGGGCATTAAAGCCATTTTATCTAATTCACCTACGTTCCAAGCATTCACCAAAATTCTGCGAGAATCGGGTTGATTTTGAATTAAATGCAGAGCTTCTTGTATTTGATCAATAACTTTTCCGTCTTTTGACTCCCAACTTCTCCATTGTTTACCATAAACCGGCCCCAATTCACCCTGTTCATCTGCCCATTCATCCCAAATACTTACTCCATTTTCTTTTAAATATGCAATATTGGTCTCACCTTTTAAAAACCACAATAGCTCATGAATAATACTTTTAAGGTGTACTTTTTTTGTAGTAATCAATGGGAATCCTTGTTCCAAATCAAATCGCAGTTGTCCTCCGAAAACACTAATTGTACCGGTATTAGTTCGATCTGTTTTGCGCGTTCCGTGTTCTAAAACGTGTTTTAAAAACGATTCATATTGATTGGATGAAGACATCATAAAATGGTACTAATTTAATGTACCACAAATCTACATGGTTTGAAACGTGAAAAAAAGTCCAATAACTACCTAATATTCTATCTTAAAATATAGACTGTCAATTCAGGGGAAATGAAAGGAACGTAAATATACAATAATTTAGTATTTGACTGGATTTTCAACACTAATTCCTTTAGAAAATGGAATTGAATCCAATTTGTTTCCTGTTTTATACCCAATGCGGTTCCATCTATACAATACACACTTACTAAAAATGGATATATATCCATCTCTAATATTCCGATATTATTATGTTAGAACTGTGAAATCCATCACAATCTTACAAATCAATTATACATTGAATACCAAAATGTAGCACTCTTATCGATAATAATTAAAACAAGCGCATTTTTACTTCTCTATATCCTTGAAAATATCTTATTTTTGCACGCTGATAAGAAAATCAATTATGGCTGAAATCATCACCTTGCCCAAAATGAGCGATACCATGACCGAAGGGGTCATCGTTCGTTGGACTGTTAAAATAGGCGATTCTGTTAAAAGCGGAGATATTATTGCAGAGGTAGAAACGGATAAAGCTACCATGGATATGGAAGTGTATTCCAAAGGTCAAATCTTACATTTGATTGCAAGTGAAGGTCAAGCTATACCCGTAGATGCTCCTATCGCAGTTGTTGGCCAACCGGGTGAAGATTTCCAAGCTTTATTGTCGGGTGCCGCAACAGCTAGTTCCAACAACAACGCAACAACTTCACAATCATCTTCTTCAAATCCAGTTGAAGTTGCACCTGCTCCAATTGTTTCTACAACATCATCTCCAGTTTCTGATTCCAATAGTCGTGTTTTAGCAAGTCCTTTGGCTAAAAAAATTGCTGCTGAAAAAGGCATCAACTTAAATGGTATTCAAGGAACCGGCGAAAACGGTAGAATTGTAAAAAAAGATTTAGAAAACGCACCCGCTGCATCTCCTTCTACAAATTCTATTGCTGCACCAGTTTCTCAAGCTGTGATTGGACAAGAGAGCTTTACTGAAGTACCCGTTTCTCAGATGAGAAAAACCATTGCTGCTCGACTAGGAGAATCCAAATTCACGGCGCCTCACTTCTACTTAACTGTAGAAATAAACATGGACAAAGCTACCGTTGCTCGCGAACAAATGAACGCCATTAGCGATGTTAAAATATCTATGAATGACATCGTAGTAAAAGCTGCCGCTGCTTCATTGCGCAAACATCCAAATATCAATTCGAGCTGGTTGGATACCAAAATTCGATATAACCATCACATTCACATCGGTGTAGCTATGGCCGTGGAAGATGGTTTATTAGTTCCCGTTGTGCGTTTTGCAGACAACAAATCACTTTCTCAAATTAGTACTGAAGTGAAAGCATACGGAGCAAAAGCAAAAGAAAAGAAATTACAACCTCAAGATTGGGCAGGAAATACTTTTACAATCAGCAATTTAGGAATGTTTGGTATCGATGAATTTACCGCTATTATCAACCCACCCGATGCATGTATATTAGCAGTTGGCACTGTTAAGGATGCTGTTGGAGTAGTTAACGGTGAAATAAAACCTGTCAAAACAATGAAGGTTACATTAAGTTGTGACCACAGAGTAGTAGATGGTGCTATGGGTGCAGCATTTTTACAAACTCTTAAGTCCTACCTTGAAGAGCCTGTCAAATTATTAGTTTAATTTTATATAGGCCTCTTCAAAAAAGAGGCCTTTTTTTTGATCACAATGATGTATTCAATTAAATTTAATCACATTCAAGATTTAGGGGATGCGCGATATGCAGCTGCAGCCCTTGCAGAGTATATTGGATTCTCTATCGATGGAGATTTTGCCATTTCCCCACAATCCATCCAAGAAATAATTGGCTGGTGCGCAGGCCCTAAAGTAATTCTTGAAATCAACGATGTACCTAACTTTGAACAAATTGAATCTTGGTTAAACATACTACCCATTGATGGAATTCAATGTCATACAGAGTATCTTTCTAAAATTCAAAAACAATTCGCAGATATAGGTATTTGGATGACTTTTGAAGATTTCACAACCGTAAAAACTTCCCCCGAAATCGCTGAAGAAATATTAGAAAAAAACCAACTTCAGTTTTCAATCGACTGTTTAAAAGAAACGGAAACTGGGAAAAAAGATTATTCCGAATGGAATGATTTTTTTGAAAAATTAGAAATTTTTTAAACTTGACTCTTAATTTAAGTTAAGTTTATTACAACATCCCTGTAACTTTCAGTACAAAATATAAATCAGCAACCTACTATGAAAAAATTAATGATAATTGCAGCAGTTTCATTGATAATGTTCTCCTGCGCCGATTCTCCTTCTGCATTCACCGAAGAAGAAAAAAAAACTCAAGATAGCTTAGACCAACAAACTCAGGAAGCTGAGTTCGAATCCTTAGAAGACGATTCTACCACCGATAACAACGACACAACTAAATAATGAAAGTGGCTGTAGTTGGTGCAACCGGTTTGGTTGGCACTAAAATGCTCCAAGTTCTTGCTGAACGTAATTTTCCGGTTACCGAACTAATTCCCGTTGCATCTGAACGCAGCGTTGGAAAATTAGTGGAATTTAATGGACAAACTTTCCCCGTTGTAAGCATGGAAAATGCCATTGAAATGAAACCTCATGTGGCTCTTTTTTCAGCGGGTGGATCCACCAGCCTTAAATGGGCACCAAAATTTGCAGAAGTAGGAACATTCGTTATTGATAATTCCTCCGCTTGGAGAATGGAAAATCAAGTTCCATTGGTAGTACCTGAAGTTAATGAGGAAGTCTTGACATCGGATTCTAAAATTATTGCCAATCCCAATTGCTCAACTATACAGATGGTGGTTGCCCTTGAACCCTTGCATAAAAAATTCAAACTTAAACGTGTTATTGTTTCTACATATCAGTCGGTTACTGGTACTGGACAAAAAGCGGTGGAACAATTGATGAATGAGCGAAATGGGATTGAAGGCGAAACAGTTTATCCCTATCCGATTGATTTAAATGTATTGCCTCATATTGATGTTTTTCAAGATAACGGTTACACCAAAGAGGAGATGAAAATGATTTTAGAAACCCGTAAAATCATGAATTTACCGGAATTGAAAATCACTGCTACTACAGTAAGAATTCCAACAATGGGTGGACACAGTGAATCGATAAATGCTGAATTTGAATCGAAGATTTCTATCCAAGAAGTAATCGCCGCTCTTGAAAATGCTCCGGGCATCGTACTTCAGGATAATCCTAAAGAAAAAATCTATCCCATGCCATTAACTGCACATGATAAAGACGCTGTATTTGTGGGTAGATTGAGACTAGATGAGTCACACGAAAACACATTGAACATGTGGGTTGTTTCCGACAATCTACGAAAAGGTGCTGCAACCAATGCCGTTCAAATTGCTGAAGCACTTCATAGAAAAGGATGGATTTAAATACGATTCGATAGTCTGATATTACCCAGGATTTTATTAAAAATTCATTTTTTTAGATAACTTTTTTGAATCGAAATTGTTAGTAACTGCCTAGGAAAGGAATTAACTAATTTTTCTAATCCTGGGTTTCACCATCATAGCAGAAAAAACAATGTCTGAACAGACCCATCAACCCGATAATCCCGAAACAGATAATCGGCCTTTATATTTAAAAGATGCGATCTATCAGGGAGAATTACACAGTGTGCCTTATGCGCTTACTGTTAGTTCTCCCAAAATAGAACCCATTGATAAACGCTTGTTGAAAGCAAATGCTCATGAAGCCATGCAACACCAAGCAGAACAACAAATTTCTATGTTGAAGAAGCAAGCCGAACTGCTTCTTCGTCAAGCCAAAGAAATTGAACAGCGTCTTGAACTTTCTCATGCTATTTATAAAGCTGAAATCAATTTTGAACCTGTAATTAACGGAATCTATCACCTGTATCAAAAAGACGACGGACAACAAGTTCTCAGTATGGTTGCTCCTTACGAATGGGGAAAGTCAATGAAATTTTCCATGTTCTTAAATACAGTTAGATTGCTTCCCGATAAAACTTGGGAGATTTTAATGTAATAACAAACAACTCTTATCCGTAAGTTTTTACACACGAACAGTCTAAACGCAAGCGTATAAATTTCTAGTATTCAGCAATTTTATCTATGGCGTTTCGCACACTACCTTCTTTCAACAACATCAATTGAGCGGTATCGTAATCCAATCCCGTTTCTTCCACAATCATGCGTGTTCCTCGGTCAATCAACTTATCATTGGTTAACTGCATATCAACCATTTTATTTCCTTTAACCCGACCTAATTTGATCATTACTGAGGTTGTAATCATATTTAACACCATTTTAGTAGCTGTACCTGCTTTCATACGAGTTGAACCCGTTACAAATTCAGGTCCGGTTATAACTTCAATGGGGAAATCGGATGCTTCCGCAACCACAGAATTTGGGTTACATACTATGGATCCTGTTAAAATACCTACTACTTTACACTGATTCAAAGCACCCAAAACATAGGGTGTTCTTCCCGATGCGGTTATACCAATTACAAAATCCTTAGGGGTAATATTCCAACTTTCAAGATCTTTAAATCCTTGATTTACATCATCCTCTGCAAACTCAACCGCTTTACGGATGGCTCCATCTCCTCCAGCAATTATACCGATCACTTTATCGAATTCCACTCCGTAAGTTGGCGGACATTCAGATGCATCCACAACGCCCAACCTACCACTCGTACCAGCGCCTAAATAAAATAATCTTCCCCCATTCATCATTTTTTGATATAAAGAATCAACCAATTTCACAATTTGAGGAATTGCATTTTCCACTGCTGTTGCAATGGAATGATCCTCTTTATTAATACCTAGCAATAAGGATTCTGTGTCTTTTAGTTCTAAATCGGTGTGATTGGATGTTTGTTCCGTATTCATTGTAATGGAGTGAGTTATTAATAATTTTTTGATCAATTAGCGGCTCGCTTTATAGTCTTACACATAGGAATAGTCAAATTAATTCAAACATTTTAACCAAATAGAGCTTCAACAAAGATAATTAGTTCTATTAATTTTTTGGGGGATAACAGAGCGGATAGTAAGTTTGTAAACTATTAAAAATACATTCAACTTCAAGTGCATTTCAATTGGCAAGGCATTTATCAATCTAATGTACAATACCGATTAAAATCCTGGATCATTTATATTAAAAAACAATCATGAAAAACTACAGTTCCATCTTTACCGACGATATATCTACTCTTCAGAAAGAAATAAAAGCCAAATGGCTTCAAGTATTAGAATTCATTGAACAGAATTTCGATAAAAAACCCGACCTCAATGCAGTACTATTTTTAGTGGGAATTCGCGAATTGGGGCAAATTCCCGAAAAACCATTCTCCAAAGAAGACAAAACACGTTTAATGCATATTGCAAATTGTAAAGCTCTAAGTTATTCCGGATACTATGAATTACAAGGCATTAATCGTGAGGGTTGGCCTGTTTGGGAAAATGTAAAACCCTTACCCAATCTAACATTAATAGAACAAGAGAATCTACTTCGACAGCACTTGATTGAATATTTTGAACGAGAGGAAATAATTCAATTCAAATAATACTTCTGCACGATATTTTGAGTCCCCTTTTTCAGTTAAATTAAATATTTCAACCACTTTTTAGAACTAAACAAATGAAACATACAACCAAATTATTAGCTTTTGCTGCTGTTGTAGGAATTTTCGCCTGCAATACCAAAGGATCCGAAAAAGATGTCATGGAATCGGCTATTAATCAAGATAAAAGATCGAATATTCCCATGACGGTGCCCGACACTACCGCACCATCGAATTGGACTCAAGTTCTATTAGAAACGGATTATGGCAACATTACCATTGCATTGAATCCAGCAACACCCAAGCACACAGCCAATTTCATCAAATTAGTGAAGGAAAAATATTATGATGGTGTTCTATTTCACCGTGTTATTCCTGGATTTATGATTCAAACCGGCGATCCTGTTAGTAAAACTGCAAAACCAGACCAGCCATTAGGTGAAGGTGGACCCAACTATAAAATACCTGCCGAATTTGTAGATACTTTATATCATTTTAAAGGTGCTCTTGCAGCGGCTCGCCAAGGAGATGAATTCAATCCGATGAAAATGAGTTCTGGGTCTCAGTTCTACATAGTTACAGGAACAGCTGTAGATGAAAACAGTTGGAAAGGAATGATAGAACAAACCGCAATTAAAGAATTTATAGCTAGACCAGAAAACAGAGAATGGGCTTTGAAAATCAATACCGCGATCGAAATTGGAAACCAAGCAGCTATTGATCAGGCAATAAACGAAATAAAACCACTTGCAAAACCAACAATCGATAGTGTTTGGAACTCCATCCCTACGCAAGTGAAAAACATCTACGCATCTTGGGGAGGAACACCATTTTTAGACAAAAACTACACGGTTTTTGGGAAGGTAACCAAAGGATACTATGTATTAGATAAAATCCAAAACGTAGAACGCAATCAAGCCGATCGACCCAAATCCGATATACGAATCAAGAAAGCTACTCTATTATAAAGGCAAACTATTGGTTAAGTCACAAATTTTCACTAATTTTGCAGTACTTTTCCATTAAATATCTAGGAAGGGGGCAAGCGAAAAGCAGTCCCCTTTTTTATTGAATATGAAAAAACTGGGTGAAAAACTTAAACAATTGGTAGAAACAGAAGCATCCGCTTTTGGTATTTTTTTGGTACATCACAGTGTAAGTCCCACCGGATTATTCCGATTTTACATGGATTCCGAAGAGATTTTATCTATGAATGTTTTAACCGATTTTACTCGCCATATTTCTACATTGATTGACGAAGGAGATTTTGGTGATGGAGCATTTACATTTGAGATTTCTTCACCTGGAGCAGATGCACCTTTGAAAGATTTACGCCAATTCAAAAAGCACATTGGCCGTAGATTTGAATTTACTTTGGAAAATGAAATCATTATAGGTAAATTAGATGCAATAGAGTCCGAAGATTTTCATATTACTCAGGAAATAAAAGAAAAAGGCAAGAAAAAAGTAAATTTTCAACCCGCCATAATTAATTTCAATCAAATTACAGAAGCAATAATCATTATAAGTTTTAAATAAAATGAAAGCCAATGCCAAAGATCTTGGAATAAACTTAGTGGAGAGTTTTTCCGAGTTTAAGGAATTCAAAAACATCGATCGCGCTACCATGATGCGTGTATTAGAAGACGTTTTTCGCAACATCCTTAAGAAAAAATACGGCCCTGATGCAAATTTTGACATCATCGTTAACACCGAAACCGGTGATATCGAAATGTATCATTTGCGTTTAATTGTAGAAGAAGGCGAAGTCGAAGATGAAAATCTTCATATTACCATCACCGATGCTCAGAAATTAGAACCGGATTATCAAGTTGGTGAAGATTGTATTCAACAAATTTATTTAGAAGATTTCGGGCGCCGAAACGTTTTAAATGCGCGTCAAGCTTTAATGAGCAGAATCATTGAATTAGAAAAAGACGAGTTGTTCCGTAAATATGGAGACAAACGCGGAGAAATCATCACCGGCGAAGTTTACAATGTTTGGAAACGTGAAATCATGGTTCTCGACGACGAAGGAAACGAACTTACGCTTCCTAAAGAACACATGATTCCTCGTGATATTTACAAAAAAGGCGATACCATTCGTGCCGTAATCCACTCGGTTGATATGGAAAAAGGATCTCCCCGTATTGTATTATCCCGTACTTCTCCAGAATTCTTAGAACGACTATTTGAGTTAGAAGTTCCTGAAATTATTGATGGTTTAATTACTATAAAGAAAATTGTTCGTGAGCCAGGTGAACGCGCAAAAGTAGCTGTAGAAAGTTATGATGATCGTATCGACCCAGTTGGCGCATGTGTAGGTGTTAAAGGTGCACGTATTCACGGTATTGTTCGTGAATTAAGAAACGAAAATATCGATGTTATCAACTTTACCACCAATGACGCTTTATTCATTCAGCGTGCTCTTCAACCAGCGATCATCGCTAAAATGGATATCGTAGGCAGTACAGCAAACGTATATTTAGAAAGCGACCAAGTATCATTAGCCATCGGCAGAAGCGGTCACAACATCAAGTTGGCGAGTAAATTAACTGGATACCAAATTGAAGTTTACAGATTAAATGCAGATACTGAAGACGACGTGGATTTAGATGAATTTTTGGATGAAATTGACACTTGGATCATCGAAGAATTCAAGAAAATTGGATTGGATTCCGCAAAAGATGTTTTACGAACTTCCGTTGCAGATCTTCTCCAAAGAACCGATTTAGAAGAAGAAACCATTGTTCAAGTACAAAAAATTCTACGTGAGGAATTCGACGACGAACAAGTCTAGAAATTCCATGTATAATCAACACCTATTGAACATGAAAAACTAAAATAAGTTTCCGATTCACATCCCCCAAGTTTGTGAATCGGAATTTTGCTCGAACTATGTCACATATTATATGAAATAGTTCATTCGGCAATAAAAAACTTGGGATATACAAAGCATAAATTTAAATTTGAATCAAATTATGGCGGAATACCGTTTAGCAAAAGTTGCCAGTGAATTAAACCGAAGTACCTCGGCTATTGCTGAGTTCCTAAAAGAAAAAGGATACTCTATTGAAGTTCGTCCCACAACGAAAATTACGGACGATATGTATCAAGAGTGTTTAAAGGAATTTTCAGCAGACAAAGCAGCAAAACTCGAGGCAGAAAAATTAAAGAGCCCAAAACCTCTTAGACCTAGCGATCTTCAAATCAATGAAGCTCAAACCAAAACTGCGGTTAACAATCCTGAGCCTGTTGCCAAATCAACTCCTCCTGTTGAGAAAAAAGAAGAAATTTCTATTACCATACCCGACGTTACTCCAATCGAGCAACCTGTGGTAGAAAAAGTGACTGTTGTTTCTGATGAAACCCCAGGCATTAAAGTTGTTGGGAAAATTGATTTAACACCAAAAAATAAATCTTCCAAACCTGCAGAAACTACCATTCCTGAAAAGAAAGAAGAAATTAGAAAAGAGGAAGAAGCACCAAAAAAAGAAATTGAACCTAAAGTTGAAGTAATTCAACCCGTTGAAGTTCAAACTCCTGTATCGCAACCCACACCAGTTGCTGAACCTATGCCAGAACCGATTCAGAAAGTTGTGGTTGAAACTAAAGTTGAAAAAGAAGAAACTCCTACTGTAAATATTCCATCTAATACTACAACTCCCGTTGAAGAAAAAGATGATGAAATTGAAAAAGTAGAAATGCGAAAAGAGGTTCTTTCTGGCCCGAAAGTAGTGGGCAGAATTAACCTACCTGTGGAGAAAACCGGCAACTCAACACTGGCTCAAGCAGCTAGAAAAGACATGCAGGAAATCCGCAAAAAACGCAAACGCAAAGAGAAAGGTGTTGAAGTTAAAGTTGCTGTAAATGATACTGTTGCTCGCGATAATAACAATTCCAGCAATCCAAACAATAGAAACAAACCAACTCATAATAAACCGGCTCCTAAACAAGAAGTTTCTCAAACTGCGGTTAAATCCAACGTTCGTACCACCATCAATAAAATGGGAAATGCAGGACGTGGAAAATCCAACAGAGTTAAAAAGAAACATGAAGTTCGCGATGAACGGAATAAACGATTTGAAGAACAACGAAGAAGAAAAGACGAAGAAAGCAAAATCCTTAAAGTAACCGAGTTTTTAACTGCTAATGAGTTAGCAAGTATGATGAATGTTCGTGTAACTGAGGTAATTTCTAAGTGTTTTACTTTGGGTATCATGGTTTCTATCAATCAACGTTTGGATGCTGAAACCATTCAACTTGTTGCATCTGACTTTAACTACGAAATCGAATTTGTAGATGCAGAAAGCCAAATTGAAGCTGTTGAAGAAATCGTTGATCGCGATGAGGATTTACTCCCACGCGCTCCTGTTGTTACCGTTATGGGACACGTTGACCACGGTAAAACTTCATTGCTTGACTATATCCGAAAAGAAAATGTTATTGCAGGTGAAGCCGGTGGTATTACCCAGCACATTGGAGCCTATGAGGTTACATTAAGCGACGGTAAAAAAATCACCTTCCTTGATACTCCAGGTCACGAAGCATTTACCGCGATGCGTGCTAGAGGTGCCAAAGTTACGGACTTAGCTATTATTGTGATTGCTGCCGATGATTCTGTGATGCCGCAAACACGTGAGGCGATTGCTCACGCTCAAGCTGCTGGTGTACCGATGGTATTTGCATTCAATAAAATTGATAAAGATGGAGCAAATCCAGAAAAAATACGCGAACAGCTTGCTGGAATGAACATCCTCGTTGAAGACTGGGGTGGAAAATACCAGTGTCAAGAAATAAGCGCCAAGAAAGGTCTAAACGTAGACAAACTACTCGAAAAAGTACTTCTCGAAGCGGAATTAATGGAATTAAAAGCCAATCCGAATAGAAACGCAAAAGGTACCATTATTGAAGCTACACAAGAAAAAGGCAGAGGTATTGTTAGTACCTTATTGGTTCAAAACGGTACACTTAAAGTAGGTGACCATGTAGTTGCCGGTGCGCAATACGCTAAAGTGCGTGCTATGTTCAATGAACGTGGTACACGTATCGAAATGGCACCTCCAGCAACGCCTATCAAAATATTAGGATTTTCTGATGCTCCAACTTCAGGCGATATTTTCCAAGTAATGTCAAATGAAGATGAAGCGAAATCACTTGCGAATAAACGTCAACAATTGATTCGTGAACAAGGTATTCGCACAAAACGACATATCACATTGGATGAGATTGGACGTCGTTTGGCAGTAGGAAACTTCAAGGAATTAAAAATTATTGTTAAGGCCGACGTGGATGGTTCTATGGAAGCATTATCCGATGCATTGATGAAACTAACATCTGAAGAAATTGCAGTAAATGTAATTCATAGTGGTGTAGGTCAAATCACAGAAAGTGATGTGCTATTAGCTTCCGCTTCCGACGCCATCATTGTTGGTTTCCAAGTTCGACCATCAGCTAAAGCAAAACAATTAGCTGAAAATGAAGAAATCGATATCCGTACATACAGCATTATCTACCAGGCCATAGAAGAAGTTAAAAAAGCAATGGAAGGTATGTTGAGTCCAGATATTGTTGAGAAAATTATCGGTCAAGTTGAAATTCGCGAAATTTTCAAAATTTCTAAGGTGGGAACCGTTGCAGGTTGTATGGTAACCGATGGAAAAATTGAACGCAAAAACAAAATACGCGTAATTCGTGATGGTGTTGTTAAACACGATGGTGAATTGAGCAGCTTGAAACGTTATAAAGATGATGTTAAAGAGGTTCTAAAAGGATTTGAATGTGGTTTGCAACTAGATCGATTCAACGATATAGAAGTTGGAGATTACCTTGAAGTGTATATTACCGAAGAGGTTAAGAGAAAACTGTAAACTCAGAAGACACCATTTTTCATCCATAAAAAAAATAATTATAACGATTAGCCAACTTAAATGAGATAAAAAACGTCTAAATTGGTACAGTTGTTGTAAAACTATTAAAAAAATAAAAAAATCAGAAATATGAAAAAGGTATTAACATTCATCGCAGTTGCATTAGCTTTAACTACTTCTGCTTTTGCACAAAAAGACACAAAAAAACCGAACGCTCAACCTACTCCAACAGCACCGATTGCTTGGGAATTCAAATCTCATGATTTCGGAACGGTTAATATGGGTCCTACAGCTGACGTAATATTCAAATTCAAAAACAATTCTAACGCTCCAGTAGTTATAACGAACGCTGCTCCTTCTTGTGGTTGCACCACTCCAACTTGGACCAAAACTCCAATCATGCCAGGTGAAACTGGAGAGGTTAAAGCTAGTTATGGTACTGAAGGTCGCCCAGGTTATTTCCAAAAATCAGTAAAAGTAACACTTGATAACGGTGATATTACGGATTTAACTATCAGTGGAACCGTTGTGAGTGCAAAAAAATAATATTTAACTAAACTCTTACTGAAGTAATTCAACAAGATAACTTAAATTAATTATGAGAAAATTTATCGTATTAGCAGCATTAATTGGTTTTTCGATCAGTTCTTATGCTCAAGTACAAACACAAGTTCAAACAGATGATAAGAAAGCTGAGTTTTTAACTCCAGGCGGAAAAGCTGAGATAAAATTTGAAAACTTATCACATAGTTTTGGTAATGTAATAGAAGGTCAAATTGCGACACACGAATTTACATTTACTAACACAGGTACTGAACCTTTAAACCTAACTAATGTAAGAGCAAGCTGTGGTTGTACTACACCGAAATGGCCACGTGAAACTATTGAACCAGGAAAAACAGCTGTGATTCGTGCCGAATATAATTCTGCTGGTCGACCAGGTACTTTCAGCAAAAACATTTTTGTAACCTCCAACGCAGGTGAACAAACCCTTACGATTTCTGGAAATGTAGTAAAAGAACCAGAAAAACCATTATCACCGATTATCATTAAATAATAAAACAAAAAGGGGTTGTCATTTGACAACCCCTTTTTATTTCAACAGGATACCTAATAAAATGAAAATATAAAACTCACGTTGATATACACACTAGTTGTTATTATTCTTTTAAAGTTCATCAACTTATTTGTGTTTTTTTTCTATCTTCACTATTGAATTTCATTCAACAACTAAACATTAAAAAAACTCAATAATTGAAAAAACAATTTAGCCCCCAAACTACTATGAAAACAAAATATCTAAAATTGGCTGTTTCAGCATTAATCGGTTTATCCATTGTTCTCTCTGCGAGTATCCTGGGATCGAGCTACAAATACAAATTCGTAGCCAATGAAACCATTTACACTACTGGATTAGCAGAAAAGGAGTTTACTTCTGATTTAGCAGTTTGGTCCGTATCATACTCCAATAAATCGCTAAATAAACAACAAGGATTTGTACAACTCAAAAAAGACGCAAAAACAATAAAAGAATATCTAATCAGCAAAGGTTTTAAAGAATCGGAATTGGTTTTTTCATCTATAAATTCTGAAAAACACTACACTTACAATGAATATCGGTCTAATGGTGAATACCGTCAAGAACAGGTTTTTGATGGATATATCTTATCCCAAAACGTACGTATTGAATCAAAAAACCTTTCAATTGTAGAATTAGCTTCAAGAGAAATTACCGATCTTATAAATGTGGGTATTGAAATTAATTCGGAATCACCGAGTTATTATTACACCAAATTGGAAGATCTAAAGATTGAACTAATATCCAAAGCTACAGAAAATGCTACTTTAAGAGCTAAACAGATTGCCGAAAAAAGTGGATCAGACTTAGGTAACTTAAAATCAGCCACCATGGGTGTTTTCCAAATTACTGGAAGAAATTCATCTGAGCAATATGAATGGGGAGGTGTTTTCAATACAACAGATAAAGACAAAAAAGCGTCTATTACCGTGAAACTAAACTTCGGAATAGATTAATATGGATTCGGATTTCATAAAAATTAGTTTCCATTAAAATTCAAACTATGATTGGCACTATTTTCAAAAATTACGAGTTTATAAACAACATAAAAATAACTTCTCTAGTATTAGCGTTTTTGGGTTGTTCAATTACCCAAACACTTAAGGCCCAAATTCCACTTATAGCGGAAGATGAACAAGGCAGTCTGCGTGTAATTGGCAAAAATATAATCAATCAAGATTGCAATTCTGGTGATGTAATCGAAGCCGTATTCCCAATTTCAAATATTTCCACGGATACTATTTACATCTCTCAGGTAGTACCTGATTGTGTATGTACGCATTACGCATTTCCAGAAAAAGGCATTCCACCTGGTGAAATAGACACCATATATCTTTTCTTGATGTCTAAAAATGTGCCTCCAGGAGCTTTTTTTAAAAGAGCCATAGTAGACTTCAACGATGGAAGTATGGAATTAATTATTGAAGGGAATATCTCCGTAGTTCGACCTATAATAAAACCAGGGAAAAGGCCCATTATTTACAAACCCAAACAAATTAGGGTACTAAATTCAACCCAAAAAGAAGAAAATTCCGATGAAAAACTTCATTAATAAAACCAATATATTCTTATTTGCAGTCACCCTAATTCCTTTTCTTTGGGGATGTAATTCGCATTATAAAACCATTGCTTCTAACAATGATCAATTAAGTAGTATTGACGCAGTTCCACCGTCAAAACAGCAAAATAAAAATTCAGACCTCCTATCCCCAGAAATAAAAACAAAACAAAAATCCAATACTTCAACGCAATATTCTAATCCATCGGCTACGATCGAATTTGCAGCAAGCAGCAATACGGAAATTGACTCAATCTATTGGTTCGAACGCATTCATACTTTCGGAGATGTTCCCAGTGGACCTCCAGCTTCTACTAAATTTTATTTTATCAATAAAGGCAATAAACCCATAACCATTTCCGATGTACAAGCAGGATGCAGTTGTACAGCTACCGATTACACAAAAGGTTTAATTTCGCCGAATGATACTGGGTATGTATCT